>JAOQAL010000067.1 GCA_025963615.1 Chitinophagaceae bacterium
TTATATCCTATTGACTATCACTTAATTTTGCGCTATATTGGCTTATAATAACTATCATTAAAATCTAAACAAATGCGAAAAGCCGATCTTGTTAACCAGATTTCCGAAAAAACCGGCATACCCAAAGTGGATGTCCTTGTAACACTCGAAACCATGTTTAAAGAAGTAAAAGATTCTTTAGCAAAAGGTGAAAATATTTATATCCGTGGATTTGGCAGTTTTATTACCAAAAAAAGAGCAGCCAAAATAGGAAGAAATATTAAAAAGAATATAGCAGTACATATTCCCGAGCATTATATTCCTGCTTTTAAACCCGCTAAGGAGTTTGTAGCAGAAGTGAAAAAACTGGTGTCTGTAAAACCTGATGAAGGCCCGGGCGAAGATGCATAATCTTTAGGAATTGAATTTTTAGTTTTTATTATCCCGTCATTTAATGCGGTTAGGATAACTTCGCACCGAAATTTTTGAATCTTGAAGAAACCTCAATGGATCACGATCGGAGCTGGTGCGGCTCTCGTAATAGTTTTGTATTTTTTTGGAAGAACAGTTCCGGAAAAAAAACCCGGCGCAGGAGCGGCGGCAACCGCTGCTGAATCCGTCATTTCCATCGACACGATACTTTTTCATTCCAAAGAAGGACTACCCGTTGAGCAGGCAGCGAGGATCACCGCCCTGGAAAACTCGGTGGTCAGAGGGGATGTAAAAGGTCAAAAACTGGAGTTATATCACCAGCTGGCCCATTTCTGGAGAGATACTGCCAGGGTTTTTGAACCCTATGCCTGGTATGAGGCAGAATCGGCAAGATTGGAAAATTCAGAAAAAAGCCTCACCTTCGCTGCCCACTTATTTTTAGATAACCTGCGGGGAGAAGAAAATGATGCCCTGAGAAAGTGGAAAGCGACGCAGGCTAAAGATTTGTTTGAAAGATCTTTGAAGATAAATCCGGAAAACGACTCCTCCACCGTTGGTTTGGGAGCTTGTTATATTTTCGGAAATATTGCAGATAACCCCATGGAAGGGATTCTGAAGGTACGGGCCGTGGCCGATAAGGATAGCACGAACATTTATGCGCAATCCGTTTTGGGCTATGGTTCAATGATATCGGGTCAATACGACCGGGCAATAGGCCGTTTTCAAACAATCGTCCGTATTCAACCCGATAACCTGGAAGCCATTATGATACTGGCCGACTTGTATGAAAGAAAATCAGATAAACCATCGGCTATCAATTGGTATCATAAAGCGATACCGTTCATTAAGAAGCCCGCTCTGAAAAAAGAAGTGGAAAAAAGAATTGAAGAGTTAAAGAAATAGGTGTTTAAAAGTAAAGAGCTGAATAAGCAGCACAACCTTGCAAGCACTTAAATTTATTATAAAAGGAACAAAAAATAATTTAGTATGCCTTGTGGTAAAAAGAGAAAGCGTCATAAAATTGCGACGCACAAAAGAAAAAAGAGACTGAGAAAAAATCGTCATAAGAAAAGGAATAAATAAATTCTTTTCCTGGATGCAGTGTGCCTGGGAACAAACCAGGCTCACTTTTCAGTTCGAAAGGCTTGTTTGCCGTACAGTTTTGCACCCCACCAATTTGCTCCAACCATCACATTAGGTTTACTCAGCAGTTCGGTATGGTAACCTGGCAGCTGACATTACCGGTATAAGAATGTACATTCATTTTAAGTAATTGCAGGTGAATAAAGAACTCATCATTAATGCTGCTCCGCAGGGCGTAGAGATTGCCTTGATGGAAGACAGAAAATTAGTGGAGCTCCACAGCGAAAAAAGCGATGCTCGTTTCGCCGTGGGTGATTTATATCTCGGTAAGGTTAAAAAATTAATCCCGGGTTTAAATGCTGCATTTATTGACGTGGGATTTGAAAAAGACGCCTTTTTGCATTACACCGATTTAAGCCCTTATGCCCGGTCGCTTTTGAAATTCACTAGTGTCTGCATGAATGACAAGACGGAGGGTGGTTTGGAATTCAGCAAGTTTGAAATAGAACCTGAAATATTAAAGACCGGCAAGATCAATGAAGTATTGGGCGGCAAGCCGAATGTTCTGGTCCAGATTTTAAAGGAACCCATTGCTGCAAAAGGTCCAAGACTGAGTTGTGAAATTTCCCTTCCTGGCCGCTTTGTTGTTTTAACCCCTTTTAATGATATTGTTGCCGTATCCCGGAAGATCCATTCTTCAGAAGAAAGAAAGCGGTTACAAAAAATAGTCGAGGCGATTAAGACAAAGAATTTTGGCGTTATTGTCCGTACAGCAGCGGAAGGAAAAAATACAGCGGAATTACATGAAGATCTTTCGGCACTGGTAAATACATGGAAAACGATTCAGCATAACCTGAGAGGTGCCGTAGCCCCCGCAAAAATTTTAAGTGAGCAAACCAAGACCACCAGTATTCTGCGTGATCTGCTGAATGCGGATTTTAATAAGATCGTCGTTAATGATAAGAATATCTATAACGACGCAAAGACATACATCCAGCGCATTGCTCCCGAAAAAGCGGATATCGTTTCGTATTACCAGAATGGCTCCCCGATTTTTGACGCGTTTGGCATTACAAAACAGGTAAAAGCCTCTTTTGGAAAAACAGTAAATCTCAATAGCGGCGCCTATCTTATTGTTGAACACACGGAAGCGCTGCATGTAATTGATATCAATAGTGGTTATAAAAGTGTAAGTAATAACCAGGAACAGAATGCGATGGAAACCAATCTGGAAGCTGCCGATGAAATAGCAAGGCAATTGCGGCTGAGAGATCTTGGTGGTATCATCGTAGCTGATTTCATTGATATGAAACTGCCGGAGAATAAAAGGAAGCTGGTGGAAAAGATGGAAGAATTTATGAGTGCTGACAGGGCCAAACATGCTGTCCTTCCTATTTCTAAGTTTGGGTTAATGCAGATTACCCGCCAGCGTATGAAGCCCGAGGTGAATATCAATACGCTCGAGCTTTGCCCAAGTTGTAATGGAACCGGCAAAATTTCTTCCGCATTGATACTGGAAGATGAAATTGAAAAAAACCTGAATTACCTCATTACACATAAACATAGCAATCTCACGGTTTCAGTTCATCCTATTTTATATGCTTATTTAACCAAAGGATGGATCTTGTGGTCAAAAAAATCCAAATGGTCGCGGAAATTCAAACAAAGAATAAATATAGTTTCCAACTCCGCATATCATCTGACCGAATTTCATTTTTTTGACAAACACGAAGAAGAAATAAAACTGTAAGCTGGAGGCTGGATGCTAGATACTGGATGCTGGATTCAAGATACTAGATGCGGGCAAACCAGTTGGTATATTAGTCCTACTTCTTTTGTGTTCCATCTGGAACGTTTTGTGTGCGGTCCGCTTCCAGTACTGAATTCCCGGTCACAGCAGCAATCCTCGTTTAAGGGAACCTTGGTTTTCTAAATTATAGAATCATCATCAAAATTTTTCTTGCCTGGCTACTGCCCTTGAGGGTATCTCAAAAAAGTGTAATTTTCAAATAATCCAGCAGAGATATTGAGAAAGTAAAGATTGATTCTTAACAGTTCATCTCTTTGCGT
>JAOQAL010000093.1 GCA_025963615.1 Chitinophagaceae bacterium
CGCAGCAACATGAAAAACAGTAGAAGCTGGATTATCTTTATCTAACATAACGCCTTGTGATACGACACCCACTATGGCAAGAAATAAAATAAACCGCATGATGGTGGAAATGATAATACCGCTTAATGCACTTTTATTTACCTGTGACAGATTTTCTTTTCCTTTTATACCCGCATCCAACAAACGGTGCGCCCCGGAGAACGTAAGGTAACCACCCACCGTACCGCCAACAATCGTTACGATAGCAATCATACTTAATTTTTGAGGAATGATAGTGTGCTGAATAGCTTTCAACAACGGCGGGTTCGCTTTAAAAGCAATAAATAAAGTAAGAAGGATTTTTACCGTTCCCAGTATTTTTGTAAATCCATCCAGCATCTTGCCTATTTCTTTTACCCAAAATAATATCAATGCAATAGCGCCACTGATAATGGCCCCTTGCTGAAATGAAAGTCCGGTTAATACATTTACAGCTAACCCACATCCGGCGATATTGCCAATGTTAAATGCAAAACCTCCCAAAACAACGAGCACCGATAAAAAATATCCAAGACCTGGCAATAACTGGTTGGAAAGATCCTGCGCCCTTAATTCGCTTACCGCTAAAATGCGCCAGGTGTTAAGCTGCGCACCAATATCCAGAAGAACGGAGACCAGGATAACAAATCCGAAACTTGTTAGCAACTCCTGTGTAAATACAGAAGTTTGTGTAAGAAAACCTGGACCAATAGATGAGTTGGCCATCAGAAAAGCGGCGCCCAAGCCCGCACCACCTGCATTCCTGATCCTAGATAGTTTTAATGTCAATGACTTCCTGTTTTAGATGCTGATGGATTGTTTTGGCTAATTCAACTGCATTTTTTCCATCACCATGAATGCAAATTGTTTCAGCCAGAATAGAAACCCGGTTACCTGTAACGGAAGTAACCGTTTTCTCTTTTATCATTTGCAAAACCTGTGCAATGGCTTTATCCGTGTTTTCAATTAATGCGTTGGATTGCTTCCTGGGTGTTAAGGTTCCATTATCCTGGTACGTGCGGTCTGCAAAAACTTCACTGGCTGTTTTTAAGCCTGCTTTGCTGGCCTCACTGAGGGAATAGCTGCCAGCAAGTCCATATAAAATTAATGTTTCATCAAAATCTTTAACAGCCTTTGCAATGGCCGCAGCCAAAGAAATATTTGTAGCGGCCATATTATACAAGGCACCATGAGGCTTTACATGGTGAAGTTTTGTTTTTTTTACAATCTTTGACAAAGCATTAAGCTGTTCAGTAATTAACTGGTACACCCCGGCGAGGGAAATATCCATTTCATTTCTGCCAAAATTTTCGCGGTCATTGAGAGATGGATGTGCTCCAACGGCAACATTATACTGTAAACATAAATCCACGGTATCCTTCATTGTCTTTTCATCACCGGCATGATAGCCGCAGGCAATGCTGGCAGAACTGATAAAAGGCATTATCAATTCATCACTGCCGCTGCCCTCGCCCATATCGCAATTAAGATCAATCGTAAACATAATTCAGGCATTGAGGAATTCTTCCAGCCTGAATTTACAGGCATTCTGTAATTGCAGCAAATGATGTTTTTGCCGGCAGAACAACTGTTCTGCAGTGGCCATGTCTGTAACCTGAAATTGTATTTTTTCTCCCGGACGCACCTGAGCCAGTTGTGAAAGATGTGCGGATATCACATGGGCTATCCGGGGATATCCGCCGGTTGTCTGGTGATCAGCCATTAACACAATCAATTGACCATCGGGCAATAACTGAATGGTACCAAAACTTACCGCCGAAGAAATTAATTCTGTTTTGTTTTCGGTATGGACAGGCAGGCCACTTAACCGGTAACCCATTCTATCAGACGAAAATGTAATAGTGAAGGGATTATTTAAAAAATCCGTTTGCAATGATTCTTTGATCCAACTCCATTCGTGTCCCGGTAATACCGATATCCTTTCCGGTATGAAATGATTCCATTTTATATCTGCCTGCCAGGGAAGGATCATAAAATCTTTGCCGGATAGAAATTTTGCATAACAAGCATGAGGCTTGAACGGCAGCGTGTCATTTTTTTGCAGCGCCCGGCCATTAAATCCACCTATACAGGCTTTTGTATGCGTGCTGAAACTGTTCAACCATTTTGGTATATCCAGGCCTCCTTTTATCGCAAGATAACATTGCGTCCCTTTCTTTATGCCATGGAACTGAAGTACACTATTCCTGTTAATAATGACAGGATGCCACAAGGGAATTGCTTCCCCATCGATACTCGGTAAAAAATCAGCACCGCCTACCGCGATAATAGCATCCTGTTGAAATAAAAAAGCCGCAGCGGGAAAATGAATTTCAATAACAGCTTCATCAGAACTATTACCAACCAGGAAGTTTACTGCCTGTGCGGAAAAGCGGTCCATCGTACCACCCGGATTGATGCCAAGATGCTGATAGCCGTACCGTCCATTATCCTGTACGGTATCTAATATACCCGGTTTAATAACTATTAAACTCATTTTTGCTGATTGAATAAAACTGAACTTTGTCACCCGGCTTCAGCAGGGTTAGTTCCTTATTATCTGAATCAAATAATTTTACGGGTGTGCGACCGATTATCTGCCAGCCACCCGGTGAGGCTAATGGGTAAATTCCTGTCTGATACCCTGCAATACCTACACTACCGGATTCAACTCGTTGTCTTGGATTTGTTTTTCTCGGCATAGCGATTTTATCATCAACCTTCCCCATATAAGAAAAGCCTGGTAAAAAACCAAGCATATAAACACCGTATACTTTTGATGTATGTATTTGAATTACTTCACCGGCTGTAATTTTGTTCGTGGCAGCCAATTCGTCTATATCCAATCCAAACTCGTTGTGATAGCATACCGGTATTCTTAAAAACTGTGATGGTAAATTATTTTCGGATAATGGGTCCTGTAATCTTTTCTCCATTCTTTCCGTCATTATTTCAAAAGCGGTTTTATGATCCTGGTTATTTCTTACCGCAAGCAGCATATCGTAATAGATAGTGATAGAGCTATAAGCAGGTACTGCTTCTATAATACCCGCAGCAGGGTTTTCTCTCAGCGAATGAAACAATGCCAGCACTTTTTGGTTAATAGCTTCATCAATGCTATTGCAAAAATCAATAGTCAGGGCGCTGTCGCCAAGTGGAAAAATGGTATAAGCAGGCTGTTCAGACATACAAAAAAGGCATTTCAAGATACACACTTAACTTTACAACTGTATGGGCCGATTTAACTGGAACGATAGTATCAACCTTTTATCCAAGCTTACCTTGCAACGGGCATGGAATGCAACAAAAGTGTTAAGCAGCTATTATGTGAGCCGCATTCTCAAAAGGCCCGTCCAGTGGGGCTTCCCGGTTTCTATTTCCTTTGAACCCACCACCTCCTGCAATTTGCGCTGTCCTGAATGCCCTAGCGGACTCCGATCTTTTACAAGGCCAACCGGCATGCTGAAGAAAGATTTTTTCAGCGAAACCATCGATCAGTTATCAAAAGACCTGTTTTACCTCGTTTTTTATTTCCAGGGCGAACCTTACCTGAACCCCGGTTTCCTGGATATGGTCCGATACGCTTCCGCTAAAAAAATTTATACTGCCACGTCAACTAATGCCCACTACCTGGGTGATGAAAATGCAAAACAAACCATTGCCAGCGGGCTTGACCGTTTAATCATTTCTATTGACGGGACTACCCAGGAAGTGTATAAAAAGTACCGGGTTGGGGGTCAACTTGATAAAGTGCTTGAAGGAGCAAAAAATATAGTGAAATGGAAGAAGGAATTAAAAAGTAAAACGCCTTTTGTCATATTCCAGTTCCTTGTGGTAAAGCCAAATGAACACCAGATAGAGGATGTAAAAAAACTGGCGAAAGAAATAGGGGTTGATGATGTGTGGTTCAAAACTGCGCAGATTTATGATTTCGAACATGATCCCAATAAACTGATACCTTCCATTGATAAATTCAGCCGCTATAAAAAAACAGCTGGTGGAAATTTATTTAAGGGTAATCTTTCCAATCATTGCTGGCGCTTGTGGCATGATCCGGTTATAACATGGGACGGCCTGGTAGCACCATGTTGTTTTGATAAAGATGCCCGACACCAAATGGGTGATTTAAAGCAAAAATCATTTAAAGAAATCTGGAAAAACGGGGAGTATGCCAAGTTCCGCACGAAAATTATGAAAGGCCGGAAGAACATAGACATTTGTGCCAATTGCTCAGAAGGAACGAAAGTCTGGGGAAATTCTTAGTGCTTCCAAATCTATCATACGACTACCCAAAAGCAGGCTCATTAAATAATCACTAATGAAGCTTTAAAAATTCTGTTTTACCTTCGGTAACCAACATCAACCTTGCCTATGCCTCTGCCATCTTCTATAACTACGCGATTACAATACCAGCACAAGTCATTACTCGATTTAATTGATGGACTAACCGATGAGCAGGTCCGTTGCCAGGTTATTGCCGGTAAATGGTCCATTTTTGAAAATATAGTCCACCTGCAAACCTATCAGCATGTCTTCATTCACCGGGTAAAGGAAATGCTTGCCGGTCATAATCCTTCATTTGATCGTTATACTGCGGAAACGGATCCCTTTTTCCCCGACAATTGTGCCAAATCTACCAGGGAAGTAATGCAGGATTTAATAACCCTGAGAAAAGAGATCGCAGCGGAAATAAACAGTCTTCCTGAAGAAGAGTTAGATAAAACCGGCCGGCATCCCGCTTACGGTGAAATGAATTTATTACTTTGGATACATTTTTTTCTGCTGCATGAGGCACACCATCAACTCACCATATTTAAGCTGGTGGCAGAATTGAAAAAGGAACATTAAATGTTTACCAGGTTTTAAGCGCCTTATAAACGGATTTATAAAACGAAACAAATCCTTCGAAAAAGCTCCTGATAGATTCGGATAGTAAATGCATGGTGAATAGGAGTGCAAATTATTTTATTTTAAAATACGAATCGTATATTAACAGGATTTTTTACAAAAAATTTTCAATAACCGATTTCATTTTTCAGGCCAAGGAGTTGCTGTATGGGAATTGACAAGGATATACACCAGGACAAGTTTTTAAGTGAACATCAGCGGGCTTCTGTAAATATTCTTTTTACCTATGGATGGATGATGGAAAGAATTAAAAAGTTTCTTAAGCCGGTTGACATTACCCCACAACAATTTAATATACTCCGCATTTTAAGAGGCAGTCACCCCCAACCGCTTTCTACCCTGCAAATCCGGGAAAGAATGCTGGATAAAATGAGTGACACCAGCCGCATTGTCGACCGGCTGGTCGTAAAAGGTTGGGTAAACAAAGCCAGCAGCCGTAAAGACCGGCGTTTGGTTGACGTTATTATCAGCCCGAAAGGAATAAAATTATTGGAGAAATTAGACGCCCGCCAGGAAGAACTAGATGGTATTCTCAGAAACATATCCGTGAAAGATGCTGCCACTTTAAGCAAAATATTAGATAAAGTCAGGAATGGAAGCTAATGCAAGAGCTGTAATTTGTATTTTCACGTTTTAATTCATTTGCATCCGAGAATATGAAATTTTTTTTCCTGCTTCTATCTATTTTTATTTCCCCTGTTTTTATTTTAAAGGCTAATTCACAGCCGCCGGCTGAATTCCGGGCTGTTTGGATCGCCACCGTAGATAATATTGACTGGCCTACCAAAGGAATGACAGATGTAGCGGCTCAAAAAGCTGAATTTATCCGGCAGTTGGATATGCACAAGCGAAATGGCATGAATGCCGTGATAGTACAGGTTCGGCCCGCCGCGGATGCCTTTTACCCATCACCGTATGAACCCTGGAGCCAGTGGCTCACCGGTGTGCAGGGTCGTGCGCCTTCTCCTTATTATGATCCACTTCAGTTTATGATTGACGAAGTGCACAAGCGTGGTATGGAATTCCATGCCTGGTGTAATCCTTACCGGGCCAATTTTAATATCGGGACGGCTTCCATTGCGTATGACCACATTACCAAAACGCATCCTGAATGGTTTTTGACTTATGGCAGCACCCGCTATTTTGACCCAGCCAATATCAAAGCACAGGAGTTTGTTGTAAATGTTGTTACCGATATCGTTCGCCGGTATGACGTGGATGCTATCCATATGGACGATTATTTTTACCCGTACAGGATAGCCGGTAAAGAATTTCCCGATGCCTTGTCCTACGCGCAATCAGGAACGATATTAAACAAAGACGATTGGCGCAGAAGCAATGTGGATACTATCATTCTCAAACTAAGCAATGCCATAAAAAAAGAAAAGCCCTGGGTAAAGTTTGGCATTTCTCCCTTCAGTGTTTGGCGGAATTTAGAGCAGGACCCTGACGGCAGTGACAGCAAAGCATATCAAACCAATTATGATGACTTGTATGCAAATGTTGTTTTATGGCTTAAAAATGGATGGATTGATTACGTAGCCCCGCAATTATATTTGGAAATAGGTCATGCTAAGATTGCGTATGAGAAATTACTTGACTGGTGGGGAAAGCATAGTTATGGCAAACATTTATATATTGGAATGGCGGTTTACAAGGCGGGCGTTAATACTGCCTGGAAAAATCCAAACGAGTTGCCTAACCAGATAAAATTGTTGCGTGAAAATCCCAATGTACAGGGCAGCATTTATTTCAGCAGCACTTCTTTCAACCGAAATCCGAATGGCTGGAATGACAGTTTGCGGAATAACTATTATAAAATCCAGGCGGAAATTCCGCCCATGCAATGGCTGCCGGCCAGACCTGGCAGTAATCAATAAGAAAATTGATTTATTTACCTTTGGGGGATATTAATAAGCATTAAACAATCATCTTTAAATTGACTGTATGCCAGGATTTGAGTTATGGAGCGACGAAGAACGCAAAGAAGTGAATGACGTACTGGAAACAGGCGTTCTGATGCGCTATGGTTTTGATGGCCCCCGCAAAGGAATCTGGAAATCAAAACAATTAGAAGAAGAAATCTGCAAACGTTTTGGCACCCGGTATGCCCAATTAACGTCAAGCGGCACTTCCGCATTAACTACAGTGATGAACGCACTGGGTATTGGATATGGTGATGAAATCATTATGCCTTGTTTCACTTTTGTGGCAAGTTTTGAATGTGTGTTGCGGGTGGGTGCCATCCCGGTATTGGTTGATGTGGATGAATCCCTGACTTTGAATCCCGAAGCTGTCCGTAAAGCCATTACTTCTAAGACAAAATGCGTTATGCCTGTGCATATGTGCGGAAGCATGGCCGACCTGGATGCATTAACGGCCATTTGTAAAGAACATAATTTAATATTGCTGGAAGATGCCTGCCAGAGTATTGGCGCCAGCTATAAAGGGAAACCGTTAGGAAGCATTGGTGAGGCCGGAGCTTTTTCATTTGATTTTGTAAAAACCATGACCTGCGGGGAAGGCGGTGCGATAATTACAAACCGGGCGGATATTTATGAGAAATGCGATAGCTATAGTGATCATGGCCATGATCACAAAGGGGTGGATCGGGGTGCTGACCTGCATCCTTTTATTGGTTATAATTACCGGATTTCCGAACTCCATGCCGCAGTGGGTCTTGCGCAAATAAAAAAAGTTGATAAAGTTTTATCCATACAGAGGAAAACCCATCAGCAGTTAAAGGATATTTTATCGCGGGTACCGGAAGTTTCCTTTAGAATAATTCCCGATCCATCAGGCGATAGTTGCACTTTTTTAAGTTGGTTTTTACCAACAGAGGAAATAACCAGGGCCGTGATCGGTGAACTTAAAGCTCAAAATATCCTGGCAGGCAACTTCTATTGGTTTGATAATAACTGGCATTATATCCGCAAATGGGACCACCTGAAACATTCAGCTACACTCAGCGCGTTACATCCTGAATTAAAAGCGGCCGTCTTACATCATGCCAATAAAAATTTCGCAGCGAGTGATGCTGTTATGAGTCGCTGCATCTCAACGGCTATTGGTTTACTATGGACAGAAGAGCAGGTTAAAGAAAAAGGAGAGAAGATGGTGGGTATTATAAAAAAGGTGCTACAGCAGCAGGGGGTGAATGCTTAGGAGTGTTGGTTCAATTGTTAAATGGCTGATTGGGGATTAAGGACGGGCTTTATGTTTGGTTAATTGGATAAATTTCACGCTAAAGCGCTAAGATATAAAGCGTCAATATCTGCCATCCTGGAAGGCTTTCCGGTTTCCACAGGGACTATGAACCACAAACCCAACCTGATACTTATCGGGTATAAACTAATTTCTTCCCGGTTTCAGGGCATTTGGCTTTTGTTCAAGATAATTGGTATATTCAAGGGAACCCAGCCTTAAACGGAAAGGAATTGAAGTACTCTTTTCAATTTGTAACTCTTTTCTGCAAAAAAAAGTCAGGTGCTTACTATAAAAATCTGATTGAATAATATTCAACCGGATCAAATCAGTTTTACTAAAAACCGGGTGAACAAAGAAAGACCGGGGCATCAGGCTGTCTTTCCCCTGCGAAAAAATTTTTCCATGGAAGATTAACAGAAACACAACAAGAAAACAATAGAGACGTTGCTGCATCCGTATTCTATTTGTTTGTAAATTTACGGCCTGATTTTTGATGTTTGCCGGAATTTTTTTAGAAATCGTCACCATATTTATAAAACAGGCAGGAGTTAATGGCTTTAAGTCAATCTTTACAACAGAAATTATTACAAAAGCTTTCACCTCAGCAGATTCAGCTTATGAAACTGCTGCAGGTTCCTACAGCAAATCTGGAAATACGAATTAAGGAGGAGCTGGAAGAAAATCCTGCTTTGGAGCTGGAAGATGCCAATAGCGAAGAATTCGAAGAGGGCAAAGACGAATTTACCGAAAATGGTGAGGAAGAATATGAAGATGCGGATGGAAGCACGGAAGAGTATGAAAATATCGATATCAGCGATTATGTAAAAGAAGGTGACGATGATATCGCGGATTATAAACTACGGGATGAAAATTACGGCGATGATGATGAGGATAGAAGAACAGTGCCTATTAAAACCCATGCAAGTTTCTATGATCTGCTGGCCGATCAGTTAAGGCTTTTAAAGTTAGACGAAAGAGAATATAAAATCGCCGAGCAGATAGTAGGCAGTATCGATGAAGATGGCTACCTGCGCCGCGAAACATCCGCTATTGTTGATGATCTTGCCTTTCGCCAGAATATTATGGCTACTGAAGAAGAAGTAGAGGCCCTGATTGCAAGAATTCAACGTTTTGATCCGCCCGGAGTAGGTGCCAGGGACTTACAGGAATGTCTGTTACTGCAATTGCAGCGGCAAAAAGAAGAAGGAAGAGATGTGACGACCGCCATTATAGCCATAAAAAAATATTTCGACGAGTTTACCAAAAAGCATTACGAAAAAATACAGCGGGGACTTGACATTGATGATGAACAATTAAAGGAAGTCATGCAGCAGATTGTCCGGCTGAGCCCGAAGCCCGGTGGTAATATCGGAGAAATGAACAAGGCAGAAAGCTATGTTGTGCCGGATTTTTTCATTTTTAACAATGCCGGCAAACTGGAATTGACTCTCAATTCAAGAAACGCTCCTGAACTACGGATCAGCGAAGGTTACAGGGATATGCTGAAAGAATATGACCGGGGTACAAAAAAAGACAAACGACAAAAGGAAGCTGTATTATTTATAAAACAGAAAATTGATTCCGCTAAATGGTTTATTGATGCTATCAAACAACGTCAGCATACATTGCTCAGCACCATGACGGCTATCATGAACCATCAGCATGAATTTTTTCTTACCGGTGATGAAACAACGTTGCGGCCGATGATCCTGAAAGACATTGCAGAAAGAACAAATCTTGATATATCCACCGTATCCAGGGTGGCTAATAGTAAATTCGTTCAGACTGAGTTTGGAACGTATAGGCTCAAATTTTTCT
>JAOQAL010000114.1 GCA_025963615.1 Chitinophagaceae bacterium
ATCGATTCATTAAATGCAAATGGTATGCTGGATCAGGATCTTGATTCTGTTTGCGAATACCTTTCTTTTTCATTAAAAATATGGAGAGAAAAAGAGGAAGTCGAAACAGTCCTTTTGAAAATCCAACAATTGGAACCGGCAGGCATTGGTGCCAGAAACCTGCAGGAATGCCTGCTGCTCAAATTAGCCCGCTTCAACCAGAAAAGGCCCGACATAAAAAAAGCGGTTTCGCTTGTTAAAAACTATTTTTCCGAACTACATACCGGGAACCTTCAAATGATCAGGAAAAATCTTGGTCTTGATGAAGATGAACTGAAAATTATTTTAAAATTACTCGCCTCATTAAAAACAAGGCCCCTGGTCGAAAATGATAATACCGTGAACCCTTTAAAATATATCACCCCGGATTTTATTATCCGCATGACAGATGACCAGCCGGAAATTTCTTTGATACGCCAGCGCTCGGGTGATTTATATATTAACAACTCCTGGTTAAGTTCCTTGCAGGAAACTGAGAACAGTGCTCATATCGAAAAGAATACAAAGCAGTACATGCAAAATAAACTGCAATCAGCCCAATGGTTTATCAGCGCTATCAAAGAACGGGAAACCAATATGCTGAAAATCATGCGATGCATCATAAACCTGCAACGTGATTATTTCCAGGAAGGGGATATTATGCTTTTGAAGCCAATGATATTAAAAGATATTGCCGAAAGAACAAATCTTGACATTTCAACTGTTTCCCGCGTCATCAGTAACAAATATGCTGAAACTCCCTTTGGTACAATTTTTTTAAAAAAACTCTTCTCAGAAGGCCTGCCCGACAAAGAGGGTACTTCTGTGAGCAATAAGGTAATACAAAAAATCATTGAAGAGATGGTGGAAACAGAAGATAAGAAAAATCCTTATACCGATCAGCAGATTGCAGCACTCCTTACTGAAAAGGGATATGTGATAGCCCGCCGGACAGTGGCTAAATACAGGGAGCAATTACAGATACCCATTGCCATGTACAGGGGTGTTAAGGCAGAAATTGCATAAATTACATATCCGATTACTAAAATATAAACACCAAGCATATGTCTAAAATTCTGGTTATTGATGATGACAGGGATATTTGTTCGCTTTTAAATCGTTTCCTCACGAGAAAAGGCTACCAGGTACATGAAATTTATAAAGGCAAAAATGCCATTGACTACCTGCAGGAAAATACGCCTGATCTTATCTTGTCCGACTTCAGGCTGGAAGACATGGACGGAAGTGTATTGCTTGCCAAAATAAAAGCAATCCACCCGGAAGTTCCTGTTATTATTATTACAGGTTACAGCGATATAAAAACGGCTGTTGAAATTATGAAAGCCGGCGCATTTGATTATGTTGTGAAACCATTATTGCCGGATGAAATTCTTATTACTATTCAAAAAGGATTGGCTTCCGTAGGCAATTCGTCCGCCAGGGTTACCGAATCAAATCCTCAACCGGCCGCTGCTTCATCCACAACCAATGTAAAAAAATGGGTGGATACGAATGGCTATGTGTTTGGAGACACCCCCGTATTCAAAAAATTAGCGCAACAAATTAAACTGGTGGGTCCAACTAATTATAGTGTAATAATTTATGGAGAAAGCGGAAGTGGCAAAGAAGCAATAGCCAGCGAAATACATAAGCAAAGCAAACGAAGCAGTAAACCTTTTGTAGCTATCGATTGTGGCGCCCTTTCCAAAGAACTTGCCGGCAGTGAATTGTTCGGCCACGAAAAAGGATCTTTTACGGGTGCGGTCGTGCAAAAAACAGGAAGCTTCGAAATAGCAAACGGTGGAACCATTTTCCTGGATGAAATTTCCAACCTGTCTTATGATATACAGGTTTCGCTGCTCCGTGTTGTACAGGAAAGAAAGATACGCCGTGTAGGAAGCACAAAAGATATTGACCTGGATGTAAGAATCCTGATAGCCAGCAACGAAAAACTTTGGGATAAAGCCAGGACCGGGAAATTCCGGGAAGATTTATATCATCGTTTTAACGAGTTTAGCATCGAAGTACCCCCTTTGCGGGAACGAAAGGAAGATATCATGCTTTTTGCAAACCATTTTTTACAGCAAACAAACGAGGAGTTAGGAAAAAATGTAAAAAGTTTTACTAAAGAAGTAGAAGATATTTTCCTGGGTTATATATGGTATGGTAACCTGAGGGAATTAAAAAATGTTATAAAAAGAGCAACTCTTTTAAGTGAAGGAGCTATGATTGAGGCCCGTTACCTGCCTTTCGAAATTTCTAATTTCAATAAGCTTCAGTTTGAAACTTCATTCTCTGAACCTGCCGTTGATACCGCCCCGGAGCCGCCTGAGATTTTACAAGCCCGCAAACCGGTTAGTTTCCCGGATGCGAACCTGAAGGCAGCTTCTATTGACGTGGAATATGAAATGATAATTGAGGTACTTAAAAAATGCAATTTCAATAAAACGAAAGCGGCTAAGTTGCTCAATATAGATCGAAAAACGCTTTACAACAAAATGCGCCAATACCAGGAACTTTCTCATTCCCAAAACCCATAGTACATCAGGTGAAATGAGTCGCAGCTAATAAAAGTATGAATTGCTCCAATATATATGAACTACACAGCACTGAAAATTCTTGTTATTGAGGACGACGAAGATGATTTTTTTATCATCAAGGAAGACATACAAAAGATACCTTATCAACAATTCATCATTGATTGGTGTCCGAAATATAAAGACGCGCTTGAAAAAATGGCCAGCCGCGAATATGCTATTTATTTCGTCGATTATTTTCTGGGCGCCAAAACCGGGCTTCAGCTTCTAAAAGAAGCCATGAACCGGAATTGCCAGGAACCTATTATACTTCTCACCGGCAAAGGCAATCATACCATAGATATTGAAGCGATGCAGGCCGGAGCCTACGATTATCTGATTAAATCAGAACTGAACACGGAAAAACTGGAACGTTGTATACGCTACAGTGTAGAAAAAGCCAATGCAGCCAAAGCTTTACGTGAAAATGAAAGAAAGTTCCGGACCATTTTTGAAAAATCAAAAGACATGGTATTTATAGCGGACCAGGATCTGAATTTTAAAGATGTCAATGCCGCAGGCTCCAGTTTGCTTGAATATTCAAAAGATGAATTATTACAGCAAAAATTCTTTTCTCTCTTTGCAGATATTCCAACCGCCAACAAAATTGAAAACGAGCTGCTTGCGGAAGGTATGGCGGACGATATCGAAGTTAGTTTGCTCACCAAAAGCAATATTGCTAAAAATTGTATTTTATCGGTTGCCCGTGAAAAAGACCTGAACGGTACCATTTACTACCAGGGAATCATTCATGACATTACTACGTTAAGAAGAAATGAAAAAGCCAACCTGCAACTGCAGAAACTTGCCATAACCGGGCGGTTGGTACACACCCTGGCGCATGAAATACGGAATCCATTGAATAATATATCACTCTCAGTTTCTGAACTCATGGAAGAAAAGAAAGGAGATGAGCCTGATATGTACCTGGATATTATTCAAAGAAACAGTGTGCGGATCGGGGGGATTATCACGGAACTCCTTAACTCGTCAAAACCTGCCGAAATAGAATTAAAAAAGAAATCGTTGCAGGACATTATGGAAGAAAGCCTGGCTTCGGCTTTGGACCGGATTACCCTCAAGCGAATTGAATTGAATGTCAGTTATACCAGTGAAAGCCTCCATGTCCTTTGCGATGAAGAAAAATTGAAAATAGCTTTTCTGAATATTATCATCAATGCAATTGAGGCCATGGAAGAAGATATCGGTAAACTGTATATAAATATAAGGAATGAAAAAACAGAACATATTATCGTTATACGCGACAATGGTTGCGGTATCAGTTCTGAGAACCTGTCACATCTTTTTGAGCCGTATTTTACTTCAAAAAGAAATGGCATGGGGTTAGGACTGGCTTCCACGCTGAACATTCTTCAGTCCCATCACGCTTCCATTGAAGTTCAATCCAAACTCAACGAGGGAACTACGTTTACGGTAATATTCAAGGAATCTGTTTAATCATTCATTTTCCTCTTTCACCGGCAATCTTACGATGTACAGGATCATGAAAAGGCCCGCCAGGACACACAGTAGCCCCATCCCTGTTCCTTTGCCAAAAATTACTTCCGACACGGCACATCCGCCACAAATTATCACGAGCAAATAGATTAGCAGTATGTAGATATTACTCACCCTTCAGTTTATTCAAATCTCAGTCCCCCTATTAAACCCCGGGGTTAATCCTGCAACAAAAATTTAATGATCGGTAAACTTGCCTGTAAAACCGGGAAGCGAATGCAGGCTTATGAATCCTGACTCATCAGTTGTAGATATTTTTTCTCATTAATCGGCGGCCAATGCATAATAATGGCTGCCGGGGGCTGGTATCAGATTTGAATATTTAACAAAACAGTAAATCTTCTTTGGTATGTTTAATGAAAACAATCTTTCTTTTATAAAAGAACGTATTTCCGAAATTCGCAGTGCTTTAATTTACAGTCTGAGTAATGAGTTAATTAAAATCCCGACTTCCATTATTAGTATACTCAAAATTGATGATGGCGGACAGCTATGGTTTTTTATAAAACGTCCTCCCGAAATGATGCTAGATACTGAAAAAAAGTTTCCGGCAAGATTGCAATTTTACCGTAAGGGAAAACCTTATTACCTGAACGTCGATGGTTGCGCCGGTATTGATGAAAATACAGACTTGATACACCAGTTTACCGATGACCTGGGAGGAGAATCATCCTTGGTTGCCTTACAAAATATGATGCTTGTAAAACTGAAAATCACCAAGGTGGAATACCATGAGCAAAAACAACTGACCCCCAACCGGAGTATCCTGCAAAATATTCTTCAAAAAATATATGACGCATTTACCAAACCATCTTACCAGTATCGGCCATTGGAAATAACGACTGAATTAGCTTAATTATTTATATAATGAAATCAAAATCCGAATGGCTGGTTTTAACCACGGCATCTTATTTCACCTGCTGGTTTATTCTTCTGGTAGTATATCATCTTTCCGGCCTGGCACAAATATCTGGAGGCATTATTAGTTTGTGGGCCTTTTCTACCATATTATCTTCTTTGCGTGACAGCTTAGGCAATCTTTAGATTAATTGTGGGTAGAACATATCCGTATATTTTTTCACCGGTGTTTCATCGGAATACTTTGTGGGTAGAACATATCCAGCCATTTTTTACCCGTGTTCCAGCGGAACACTTTGTGGGTAGAACATATCCAGCCATTTTTTAC
>JAOQAL010000154.1 GCA_025963615.1 Chitinophagaceae bacterium
TCACCGCGCCGCAGGTAACTGGCTTAACTATCCATCCGGCAAACTATGGTTTTTGTTTTTGTAAAAATGACTTTGCTGCGTTAAGTTCTGGCCTGTTGGAATCTGGTGAATTTGCAATCGCTATCAATTGTTGGTAATACTGGGTTGCCTTTTCAAAGTTGTTACTTCTTTCAGCTGCTAAACCCGCACCATAAAGACCGTTAAACCGGTTGGGATGCTTTTTTAGATCTGCTTCGTATTCCGCCAGAGCTTCAGCTGGTTGGTTCATTTGTAGTAACATATCGCCCAGTAATTCCCTTGCCGGTATGACTTCGCCGGGAGTAACAGGATGTTTTTCAGTTTTTTCTTCCATGCCGGCGGCAAAATTCATAAGATTTAATGCTTCGTTATTTTTACCTTCTTTAAACTGTATCCAGGCTTCCGCTATTTTAATTTGTATTTGTACCTGGTTGGCTTTATACAAATCTTTTTGTTTTATCAGGGTATCATTAATAGTGTTTAAGTTCTTTAATTCTGCCCGGGCAGAATCAAGATGGCCTGTATGAACTGAACCAAGAAGCCGTGTAAAGTGGA
Organism: Chitinophagaceae bacterium; assembly: GCA_025963615.1. Lineage (GTDB taxonomy): Bacteria > Bacteroidota > Bacteroidia > Chitinophagales > Chitinophagaceae > JAFDYH01. Next base: position 574 of record JAOQAL010000154.1, read on the forward strand.
TAATAGCTTTTTGCCACGGAAATTTATGCCATGGAAAGTTAACAGGGTGCGTTTCCATGCTGGCTGCTTCTTTCCAGATTTTGTTTTCAAGTAAATAGCGTGCCGGGATCGCTGCAAAGGCATAGGCATCTTTAAAGTTTACCGGGTAAACCTCATGGATTGTTTTAAGATAATCAAATTGTTCTTTTGCGGCCCGGTTCTCTCCCTTTTGCAGGTAAGAATAAACCAGATAATCCATACCATGAAGTTCTTCGTCCCAATGGCCTTTAATACCGGCATTTTCAGCATAGCACTTTGCGGAAGAGGCAGAAGCGAGGTTTGACTTAATGCATTCATCCCAAAGTCCTAATCTTGTGAAGATATGCGAAGGCATATGTTGGGCATGTGCGGAGGCAGGAGCAACCGAAGCATATTTTCTTGCAGCCGGTAAGGCTAGTACTGCCAGCTCAGGATAATCGTAGCTATGAATAATATAATGTACTATACCCGGATGATTGGGCTCGCCGGGATATAAAGCATTTAAAATTGCACCCGCTTTTCTTTGATTGACAAAAGATTTATCAGTAGGATCTGCCGCCGCATCCAGCGACAATGCATAAAATACAGCAGCCTCTTTATCGTTTGGAAATTCTGTATAAGTTTTTTCCATTGCTCTTTCAAGGTTGATGGAACGTGTTCGATGGCTGGCACCGTTCCAGTCTTTATAAAATAAAGCAAGGGCCTCGATATAATCTGATTCCCTGGTTGATTTTTGTTTAATGGATTGTGCAACGGCAATAGCCTTAGCCCCTTTTTCCAGCTCAGGCTGCGAGGGCGGAGTCCAGAGGGGGTGGTAGTTGCACATCGCTACGCCCCAGTATGCCATCGCGCAGGCGGGTTCTTCATCAATTATTTTTGCAAAAACTTTTTCTGCTTCATCATATTCGAATGAATGCAGCAACGATATAGCAAGATTAAAATCTCCTTTTACTTTTCCGGAACAGGATGTTACAAATTCAACAGAGCCAAATTGACTGCCCGCCGGCCCACATACCACCAGTTCTCCGCGTTTAAGGTTAATTGCATTGATGGTTTCATTTAGCGGTGTTTTATTTTTTTCATGGCATGAAGCAAGAAGCAAAGAAAAAAAACTGAAATACACCAGCGATATTTTTTGTAACAATTTTTTCATAGTTGGCTGATTATAATTTTTCAATAAGTAATAATGGCCAATAAAATATATTGGCCACCTTCCCTGCATTAATATAATTAATTTTCCAATACAAAACTTTATTTCAACGTCGAAAGGGTTGCCAACCTTAAAAAGGTTGGCAACCCTCTGTTCAACTATTGTCGCAAACCACCCTTAAACGGTCGCATTTGTACCCCCCGCTATCTGAAAAAAATTACATCTTTGTTATGTCAAAACAAATGAACTATGGAAAAAAAACAGTTTAAAATAACGATCAATGCTCCAAAGGAAAAAGTTTGGAATACACTTTGGAACGACGCTACCTACCGGGAATGGACAGCTGCTTTTGCCGAAGGTTCAAGGGCAGAAACTGACTGGCAGAAAGGAAGCAAAGTATTGTTTCTTGATGCAAAAAATTCAGGCATGGTGTCTACTATTGCCGAAAACAAATCCAATGAGTTTATGTCAATCAAACATCTTGGCATTATTAAAGAGGGAGTGGAAGACCTGGACAATGCAGAAAGTAAGCAATGGGCCGGCGCTTTCGAAAATTACACTCTTCAAACCGTGAAAGGATCCACCGAGTTGACTGTAGATATGGGTGGCGCGGATATTCCAAAGGAATTCATGGATTACTTCATCATGGCTTGGCCAAAAGCTTTGGAAAAATTGAAAGAGCTCGCAGAGAAAAATTAAATAATCATTTCGTTAACGATGAAATTCTACGGGCCGTTTACAAGGCCAGACTGGGAGAATTTACTCATCGTTCGAACGTTCTGTTGCCTGCAGCGGCTCCGCATAGGCGTCAAGCTAATTTTCCAGTTTGTTGTGTGCTATCAAGGGAGCAGCGATATAGCGTTGAAGTCACAGTAGTACCGAATCCCCATCAAGGAACCTTCCGGTCCCGACTTTTATCACATCGGCGTCAAGCTAATTTTCCAGTTTGTTGTGTGCTATCAAGAGAGCAGCGGTATACCGCTGAGATCACAATATCGATCCAACCCCATCTGCCTTGTGTTCCAGCGGAACACTTTGTGGGTAGAAAAAAATAGAATAGCGGATAAGCGTTCCAGCGGAACGCCTTGTGCGCTTCGACAAAGGGTTAGATTATTCAATAATAACTACCCTTTGAATAATCGTGGTTTCTTTGTTACGCAGCCTGACATAATTAATTCCGGAAGAGCCAGATTTTAGTGGAACGTCCAACCGCCCGGTTCGGCCTTTAATGTTTTGCTGAAGAACAAGAACGCCGTTTCCGTTTATCATTTCAAGGATATCATATTGCCTGGCAGTAAAAACAACCAGGCTGCCATTCTTCCGGATTACGCTGGGGTACACAAAATTCTTGCTGTCAGGGTGATCGTTAAAAGGGTACAAGGGTACCCTGTCAGCGGTTTGCACAACTGTCACAGGTTGTATGCCAGTTTGGGCAAAACTTGTCTGTGTTACACAAAACCCTATACAAAAAAAGAAAACCTGCAAGATGATGAGCCTTTGCTTTGTAAAAATCTTAGACATAAGAATTGTTTGAATAATTAAAGACTTGCTATCAGAAGTAAAAAAATTGTGCCACGCATGGCGGGAGCGGTTTATTAAGTGTTTCCAGAGATATTGCACAGTTTTGAAGTTAGTTATGCGTTCGTGGGTGTTCTGCTACTGATGATTCCTGCCATCGATAATCTCCTACAGGTTTGTACTTAAAACCGAAGAATTTCCCCAACGAATCTGTGAATCATGTAAATCTTTATATAAATTGTATAACATGCTAACGACGGATAAAGATATTTTTAGGTAGCGCAATTTTTTCTATACTAAATTATCAATTCATGAAAAAGAACGAAAAATATCATCCCGTGAACAACCAGGAAGATGAGGATGGATATATTCTATTTCCTGATCAGCCAATCGAGTATGGAAACGAAAAAAAGAAACAACCTGTGAACGCCGGTAATAGTATTTCATATACCCCGCCTGATAACGTGAAACAACCTTTTTCCCGCCTTAATCATTCGCAGTCGCCGATACTAAAAAGAAGGACTAAAAAATGAACGATACGGAGACTTGGCCCAAATTTCACGCAAAGGGCGCAAAGAAGCAAAGAACGCAAAGAAACGAACTGTTAGGAATCAATCTTTACTTTCTCAATATCTCTGCGGGAGTATTTTTAAAATTACACTATTGAGACAGCCTCCTTGTGCGCTTAGAAGAAAACTCTTGTTACTTTCACAAAATTTAGCAGTCAACTATCGGCAGGGCGTATATGTTTTCTTTTGTTCCGGTGCGAGGAGACTCGCACCAGGGCTGAAAATTTCAGATCCTTCCCATGTGTTCCAGCCTTTGTGGGTAGAAAAAAATAGAATAGCGGATAAGAGGCTGTCTCAAAAGGAATATTTCACGCAATGGGCGCAAAGAAGCAAAGAACGAAAAGAAACGAACTGTTAGGAGTCAATCTTTACTTTTTCAACATCTCTTCGGGAGTATTTTAAAATTACACTATCGAGACAGCCTCTTTGTGCGCTTATTGTGTGAGTGTGCATATGACTTCTTTACGCCCTGGATTTCGTGGCCCCACTAACCAGCTGCTTTAAAACTCTTTCCGCAAATCATGTAAAAGAAAACTCTTGTTACTTTCACAAAATTTAGCGGTCGTCTATCGGCAGGGC
>JAOQAL010000171.1 GCA_025963615.1 Chitinophagaceae bacterium
TCTACCGACAGAAGAGCAGGTGCGAAATTCGTTGGCATCTGCACTTTCCTCTATCAATAGAGGAGAAGGGCAATCGCTGGAAAAGAAAGCTAAAATAATTTCTATATCCCGTTTAAAACTAATAGCAAAAATAGCAGCTATTTTTATTGTCATCGCTGTAACCGCAGGTGTTATAAATTACAATTACTGGAACGCAAAAGATTCTATTGCTACAAAGTATGGCGAAATAAAAAATATTGTGTTACCAGATGGCTCACAGGTGATATTAAACGCTCATTCTTCAATTTCTTATTTTAAACACGTTAAAAACAGCCGGCCAAGACAGGTTTGGCTGGACGGAGAAGCATTTTTTGATGTAAAGCACATCAATAAAGATGAGAATAATATTAAGGTATCAGACCAATTTATTGTAGCGACCAGTGACTTGAATGTACACGTACTGGGTACCTCCTTTGATGTGAAAAAAAGAGATCAGCTAACGGAAGTCGTATTAGAGACAGGAAAAATAAGGATTGAATTTAATAATAAATCGCAACCCGCCATAAATATGCTCCCCGGACAAATAATAGCTTATGATGAAACCAGCCGCCCCACACTCACAGCTGTTGATCCCGTTATTTATACTTCGTGGATGTATAAAAGACTTATTTTAAGAGATGTATCTGTAAATGAAATTGCCCGCCATATTCAGGATTATTATGGCTATAAGGTCATACTGGAAGATACTTCAATTGGAAACAAAAAGATGGAAGGGTCGTTGTTACTGGATGATATGAATGATGTATTGTTTGTTTTGTCCACGACACTGCATGTGAAAATAGAAAAACAGGGAACCAACTTGATTTTTAAAAATAGAAAATAAGATTTTGTAACTGCTGCTTCTCTTTTTCTTGAGCTGTATGTTGCATGTTTAAAGAGTCCGGAAATTATAAATTAATAAAGATAAAATCTATGCGAATCATTTTTATTCGGTCCTTGTATCAGTCATTTATTATTGCAATTATTGTTTTAATGTCGGCCTGTCATAATAGTCCCGGTAATTCCGGAACCGCCAGTTCAGGAGTAAAACCGGAAGATGCTCTTTCTACGTTTGAGCTGGAACCTGGTTTTAAAATTGAATTATTAGCGGCTGAACCGTTGGTCTCAGACCCTGTGGATATGGAGATTGACGAATATGGCCGCCTTTATGTGGTCGAAATGCACGGATATCCACTGGACAAAGCCGGCTCGGGTATAATAAAATTGTTAGAAGATACGAACGGTGATGGCCGTATGGATAAGAGTACGGTTTTTGCCGATGGATTAACATTGCCGAATAGTATCATGCGCTGGAAAAAGGGGATATTAATAACCGATGCACCCAATGTTTTTTATTTTGAAGACACGAATGGTGATGGTAAAGCGGATATCAAGGATACAATGCTTACTGGTTTTGCTTTATCAAATCCGCAACATAATCTCAATAGCCCCGTACTCGGAATGGATAATTGGATTTATCTGGGCCATGAGGGTGCGGTTGCTACACAAACCTATCAAAAAGAATTTGGTGACCAGGGCACCGAAATTTATTTTCCAGGCCACCCGGATAGTCCTCGCCTTGCAAAAAATGCAAGTGGTCGTTCGGTACGTTTCCGTCCCGATCAACATTTATTAGAAACAACATCAAGCAATACCCAGTTTGGTCACAGCTTTGATCAATGGGGACATCATTTTCTGGTGAACAATTCCAACCATATTTTTCAGGAAGTAATGGCAGCGGGTTATTTGAAGCGTAATCCTGGACTGGTTGTCACGGATGCGACCCAGTCCCTTTCCGATCACGGCAATGCCGCTGAAGTATTTCCTGTTACCAAGAATCCCGAACATCAATTATTGACGGATGTTGGCGTAATAACTTCCGCTTGCGGATTGACAGAATACCTGGGTGGAGCTTTTCCTGCACCTTTTGATAATGCTTCATTCGTGGCAGAGCCGGTTAGTAACCTGGTACATGTGGATAAATTAAGTGAAAAGGGTGCGAGTTTTATAGCCAGCCGTATACATCCCAATAAAGAATTTTTGGCTTCTACGGATGCCTGGTTTCGCCCGGTAAATATGTATGTAGGACCCGATGGAGCGCTGTATGTGGTAGATTATTACCGCGAGATTATCGAGCATCCCGAATGGATGGGGGAAGAAGTCGTCAAGTCAGGCAAACTTTATAATGGGCATGACATGGGGCGGATTTACCGGATAACGCCAACGAATGCGAAAGCGGCTGATTGGACCAAAGGGCTGAAATTAGGAGATGCCAGTAGCGAACAGTTAGTGGAGCAATTATCCAATCCAAATATATGGTGGAGGTTAAATGCCCAGCGCTTGTTGGTTGACAGAAAAGATAAAACAGCCTTGGCGGCACTAGAAAAGATGGCGCAAAATGCCAGCTCTCCCCTGGGTCGCGTACATGCACTATGGGCTTTAGAAGGTTTGGGGGAATTGAAGCCTCAACTGGCTGAACTGGCTTTAGCGGATATCAACCCGGGAGTCAGGGAAAACGCGATTAAATTGGTGGAACTTCATTTGTCTGCTGCGCCGGGTTTATCAAAAGCACTTTTATCCCTGGAAAATGACAAGGATCCCAAAGTCAGGTTTCAATTGCTTTGTACATTAGGTTCAGTCAATAGTCCGGAAGCCTTAAAAGTTAGAAATAAACTTTTGTTTAAAGATATTAATGACCAATGGATGCAGGTGGCTGCTTTGTCAGGTTCTTCTGCTGAAACCGAATCATTATTAAAAGTAGTACTGGATAGTTTCCATAAAGAGATTCCGGCGTATACATCCTTGGTGCAACGCCTTGGTGCGATGATTGGGGGAAGCTCGAAACCAGCTGTTGTGCATAATTTGATTCTAAAAGCGACTTCCACACAATCAGGTGAATGGCAGGCACCCTTGATGGAGGGTTTGGCACAAGGATTTAAAACGCAGAAAACGCCCGTCGCTTATAACGGAGATCAGGATCTTTTGATTAGAACTTTCTTTGAAAATTCTTCAGCCAGCTTACGAAATGCTTCTTTGAACCTTTTAAAAGTCGTGGGTATACCTAATGCAGCGTCAAAAAATGACGCCATAAAAAAAGCAGCATCCCGCATAACAGATGTAAGTCAGCCGGAAGAAAAAAGGGTAGAAGCAATCAATTTTCTTTCACTTGGAAATCCAGCCCCCTATGCGGATAGTCTTAAAAAATTGATTTCTCCCCGTGAACAATCTTCCATTCAAATCGCCTCATTGCGCACATTAAGTGCGGTCCCGGATACTACCGTATCTCAATTCCTGTTGCAGCAATGGAATAACTTAACTCCGGATATTCAAAACGCGGCCATGAGTACTTTTTTAGTTAATGATGACAGAATTGCGATGTTATTAAATGCAATTGAAGGAGGCAAAGTACAAGCCTCCAGTGTAGGCTGGCAACGTAGTGTAAGGCTGATGGCCCAATCAAATCTGAAATTACGGGAAAAGGCCCGGCGCCTGCTCACGAAAACCGACGAAGAAAGAATGAAGGTAAATAAAGAATATCAGTCAGCGCTGACTTTGAAAGGGGATGTTGCACAGGGTAAAAATGTATACGTGAAAAACTGTTCCATGTGTCACCAGGTAAGAGGGGCGATGGGTGTAAGTTTCGGACCTGATTTAGGAACCATTCATAACTGGTCGCCGGAGGCTATTATGGCAAATATTCTGGCGCCAAACCTATCCATATCCAGTGGATATGATCTTTGGGAAGTGGAATTGAAAACCGGCGAAACCTTCCAGGGCATCATTGAGAGCGAAACAGCTACTGCAGTAAAATTGAAAAACTCAGGAGCGGAAGAAAGAACAGTCAATAGAACCGATATCAAGACACTCAAAGCACTCAATATGTCATCCATGACAAGTGGTTTGGAAAAACAAATCAATCAACAACAAATGGCTGATTTATTGGCTTTCCTGAAAGAAAACAAGTAATTTTTTAAATTTTATAGATAAAACTTTGCAATTTTTCTACCACGCGTAGGCTAAGGATTAAAATCAGGATACTATTTTTTTGCCGTAGATCCTGATTTTTTCTTTTTAGTTCGTTGAGACCGGGAATATGTAAACTATATGCTCAACCGAGCTTTATCATTTAGTCCCCGTTCTCATTTTCTTTACGTGATCCGCTGTTACTGAGTCACTATTGTTATTGAATCGTTTTCTGATATACGTCAACACCTGTGCGATATCCTCATTTCTTAGAAAACTATATTGCGGCATCAGGTTGTTAAAGGGTTTGTCTTTTACTGTGATAGGTTTATTCAAACCATTTAATAGCACATTGATCAGGATTCTTTTATCCCCATTGACCCATTCAGAACTATCCAACGGCGGGAAGCGGTTACCGTCTCCTTTTCCATTATGCTGGTGACAGGATCTGCAGTACGTATTATATACCTGC
>JAOQAL010000185.1 GCA_025963615.1 Chitinophagaceae bacterium
CCATCCCTTCTTACCGGTTAATGATCTCTTTGTAAAAAACTTTGAATTATTTATGAAAGCATCTATGCCGCCCCATTCGGAACAAACAACTAAATCTTTATCACCATCATTATCAATATCTATCCACAAAGCCTGTGTTACCATTCCAGTATTCAAAAGTTCTTTTGCGTATTTGTGCGTTACATCTATGAATCTTCCCGAGCCATCATTCTGTAATAAATACGACCGGGGTGTTTTTCCATATTGCCATGGCACTGCCCTGCCGCCAATAAAAAGATCCACAAATCCATCACCATTAAAATCATACGGAACGATGCAGGATTGCGTTACAAACACATCGCCAAATGCATTGTCTGACTTTTTAAAAATTCCTTTCCCATCATTCAAATATACACGTGGCTTTAAATGATCATCCTGCCCATAATATTCATTCCCGCCGCTTGCTACAACCAAATCAACATTACCATCATTATTCACGTCAATAAAGCGGGCATCAATATCTTCATACATACTATCTTTCTTCATGAAAGATTCATTTGCCTGGATGAATTTACCATCCGGCCTTTGTAGAAATACTGCATTATGAAATGTTTTTGATGCCCCTACAAATACATCATCCAATCCATCATGATTAATATCGGCAACCGCCAATGCAGGCCCTTCGGTTGAAACCATATGGGGCATTAAAAGCTCGCGGTTAAATTCATTGAATGAATTTTCTTTATGCAGGTAATTCAATCCTGTTTGTGCCGTAATATCTTCCATTGGCCTGGTTGAATTTTTCCAATACGCAGTTATTTTACTATACTCAAATTTTGGAAGGTTCTTCCGATAAGTAAATGAAACATTGGATTGCCCGCCCGGAATGTCAATTCTTTGAAAAGAATTATCGGGCCATATCAAAAAACAAGAATCAATTTTTGTACCTGCCAGTCCGATGTGCACCGGTTCTTCCATGCTCGATTGAAAACCCTTTACGGGAAATTTTTCATACGTCCTGATTCCATGGTTTGCAAACACTACGATTTTAGCTCCCACAGCATCAATGTTATTCGACGAGCCCTTTAAATATATTTCCGCAAAAGGCTTGTCCTTGTGATCATTGCTTTTATTTTCATAGACGATTACTGCATCATCGATATTATTTACTACTACATCTAAATCACCGTCATTATCCAAATCCGCATATACCGCACCATTCGAAAAAGCAGGTAAATCGTTCTCAACAGAAGTATGCATATCCTCGAACCGGAGATTACCCTTATTGAGATAAAATTTATTTGGAATTTTTATTTCAGGAAACCTGTTCACCAATGCCATATCTTTTTCGTCTAATTTATTTTCCCCAAGCTTGCGCTGAATCTCGTCGCTGGAAACAAAATTGATGAAATCAATATCATTCATTCTTTTAGGGATGCCGTTGGAAACAAACAGATCCTTCAAGCCGTCATTATCAAAATCCATCCAGAGTGGCGCCCAACTCCAATCGGTTGCATACACACCCGAATAAAATCCTGTTTCGCTAAAATGATTATTCCTCCTGTTGTATTGAAGGTTATTGCGCGCATATTGATAATTATACCCAAAACCCAATTTGGTTTGAAAGATATCATAATCATCGCCGTCTAAAGACCTTTTTAAAATTACCGGATCAGATGGCAACATATCCATCGAAATAATTTCAGGATAGCCATCATTATCAGCATCTGCTACATCCACGCCCATTGAAAACTGGCTTGTGTGCATTAATTCCCGGTCATTTTCTTCGCTAAATGTCCCATCCCGTTGATTAATGTATAAATAATCATTTTCATGAAAATCATTTCCTACATATAAATCGGGCCAGCCATCCATATTAATATCTGCAACCGCAACTCCCAATCCGTAACCGATGGCAGAACTATTGATTTTAGACTGCTTTGTTACATCGGTAAAATACTTGCCGTCATTACGATACAAATGATCCCCGGAGAGTGAATCATATGTCCCTAAAAATTTCACACGCGGTGCATATTTTGCCTCATGACTTATCGGGTGATTTAACAGGAACATATCCAGATCCCCATCGTCATCATAATCAAAAAAAACAGCCTGTGTACTAAATCCGGAAAAATCCAATCCGTATGGCTTTGCCTCATCTTCATAATAAGGGATACCATTTTTGATCCCTTTACAAATCAGAAGTTGGTTTTTTGCATTTGACACATTAAAATGCCCGACCCGGCATATATATATGTCTAATAAACCGTCATTATTAATATCCACAACTGAAACACCGGTATTCCATGATCCATCCTGTGGTATATGGGCTTCTTTTGTCACCTCTTTAAACTTCAGCTTTCCTTCATTTAAAAAAAGTGCATTATTACCCTGGTTGGCTGTAAAAAATAAATCAATTTTCCCGTCATTATTAAAATCCCCCGCTCCAATACCCGCGCCATTATAATAGTACATGTAATTAAACAAATTGAATTTTGGCGTGGAGTGCATCTGATTCCTGAAAGTCAAGCCGGTGGCTTTTTGGTCAAGCGCGGTAAATAAAATTTTACCCGGCATTTTATCCTTACAGGCGGAGAATATAATTAGCAGACCCGTTAAGAGAATACCATATCTAAAAAAATGATCAGGAACTGCATATATCAGATTCACTTTTCGTATACTCACTTTTTTACTGATTTTATTTCATAAAGAAGCGGGTATTCGCTATTGGATAAAAAAAGCAAAATCCGTTTAACTCCGGTTTTAATTTCTTTGATGTCTCTTACCTGTCCCGTTAACTCTAAACCGGACTGATCATAATCCAGTACCGTAAACCGTTTGTGACCTTGATTTAATAATACTGTACCATAACTGGCATCCAGCCTGCCGAACTGCGGTGGAAATCCGAACTCATTTCCTCCAATGACAATATCCTGCCTGCCATCATTATTCACATCTGTGCAATAGATAACATTGGCGGAAGAAAATTGAACGGTTGCAGGCATTTTTTCAACAGTAAAATGCCCATTCCCATCATTCCATGCAATGACAGAACTCGAATAATTAAATAAGTTTACATCAGATGATCTGATTAAATCAGGAGAAAACAGGTCCTGAATGGATTTGGCAGCAAATATTTCGTGTTTTAAATTTTGCTTTTTTAAAGAAGGTATCTGGTCTTCAACATCGTGCTTTAAAAAAACAGTAACGTCTTTTTTATTGATAGTCTGGGTCAATATTTTTTCAAAGCTGCCATTTTGATCATAATCATTCATCCACAATTTTACCGGCGCGTCTTTTGCAGGATGCAAATAAGCATTTTCTCCCATGTTTCCGATAATCAAATCTTTTTTACCGTCACCATCCAGGTCTGCAACCGCAATTGATCTCCACCATCCGAACAAATCAGATAAATTAGTGGTAATTTCCTGAAACGCATGATTACTATATGAAAAAAAACGGGGAGGCATCCAATCTCCAACAATAATAAGTTCTGCTTTCCCATCTCCGGTAACATCTGCCCACACTGCATCAGTAACCATTCCTATCGAAGCAATTTTTGAAATTTTGTCTTTGGGCAGCTCGGTAAAATTACCTTTACCATCGTTAACGAATATTTCACTTGGCGGACTAACACCATAACGATAGGGTACATTTCTTCCGCCCACAAATAAGTCTAAATCGCCATCCAAATCAAAATCAAACGCAAGCACTACACTGGTATTCGCGTTTTTGTTTTTAAAGACATTGAGCGCTTGGGTAAAATTTCCCTTCCCATCATTTTTATATAAATGATTATGCATTAAATCACTGTTGGGTAATTGCCGGTTCCCCCCTGCCCCAACAAACAAATCGAGGTCACCATCTCCATCGCAGTCAAAAAATAAACATGCTGTACCTTCTATGCCTGCATCATCTTTAAACACTTTTACTGATTTTTTATTAAATGCCCCTGTTGACGTTTGTAAGTATAACTTGCCACCTTTATTATTAGATCCGCAGATATAAACGTCTTGTAAACCATCTCCGTTAACATCTCCCACGGTTGCTTTCGGACCTTCTTTAGAAAGCATCATCGGAATATTTCTTTCAGAATATAATTCAGTAAAATCGTCTTCTTCATGCTTATCAAAGCCTGAAGGAATGGCCTTTAATAAGGGAGAAGTTATCCTATTTTCGGGATGCCGGTAAAGAGGGCCGTTACCGGATGGCTGTACTAACGTGTCGGTTTTATTAATTGAAAGATTACGATAACTGCTAACTACCCGGTTGGGCCATATAATCTGTACCGAATCAATGATCGTGTTTTCTCCTAAACCAATAATTACTTTGTAATCTACAGAAGACTGAAATCCCCGACTTGGAATATTTTCCCTGCTCAATACCTGGTCCTTTACAAATACTTTCACTTTTGCTCCAACTGCGAAAGTATTGCCGGCAGGTCCTTTTAAAGAAAAAGCTATGTAATTATTTTTGTTTTTGCCAATACCTTTATTCTCATAAATAAATGCAGGCTGATTAACATTGTTTACTACCAGGTCCAGATCACCGTCATTATCCAAATCACCATAAGCAGCTCCATTTGAAAAAGATGGTTGTGTAAAACCCCATTGATCACCTACATCTTCAAATTTTAATTTCCCCGAGTTTTTATACACTTT
>JAOQAL010000193.1 GCA_025963615.1 Chitinophagaceae bacterium
ATTTCCTGGAGGGGAAGGTGCCTGGCGTAAATATCTTGAAAGAAATCTGAATGCGAATACTCCTGTCGATAATGGCGCTCCGGAAGGTTCTTATACGGTGTGGGTACAATTTATCGTGGATAAGGAAGGAAATATCAGCGATGTAAAACCATTGACCAGTCATGGTTATGGTATGGAAGATGAAGCAGCTAAAATTATCAAGAAAGGCCCAAAATGGACACCGGCTCAGCAAAATGGCCGCCAGGTAAAAGCCTATCGTAAACAGCCAATTACTTTTGTAGTTCAGTCAGAATAATAATCTGGAAAATAATTAAAACGATCCCCTGTTTTCAAATGAATACAGGGGATCGTTATTTTTGGGATATTATGGCAGGAACATCTACCGGCTGGGACGATACTATTGTGGCATCAGGAACACCGCCTGGTATAGGAGCCATTGGCATTGTGAGATTAAGTGGGGCAAATTCATTTTATATTGTCAACGAACTATTCCCTTCAAAAGATTTGGCGGTGCAGCCATCTCATACCCTTCATGTAGGCTATTTAAAAGAAGGGGATAAAATAATCGATGAAGTGGTATTGTCTCTTTACAAAAATCCGAAATCATATACGGGTGAAGATGTGATAGAGATCAGCGGACACGGATCCCCTTTCGTACAACAACAAATTATGGAAGCCTGTATCCGCAAGGGAGCAAGGCTTGCAAAACCCGGAGAATTTACGCAGCGGGCTTTTTTAAATGGGAAACTGGATTTAACACAGGCTGAAGCCGTGGCGGACCTTATAGCCAGCAATACAGCGGCCTCTCAACGAACCGCATTACATGCTATGCGGGGCGGGTTTTCGGAAAAGTTAAAAGAATTGCGTGAAAGACTCATTCGATTCTCGGCGCTGATAGAACTGGAACTTGATTTTTCGCAGGAAGATGTTGAGTTTGCGGACAGAAAGCAGTTTTATGAACTGATTGCAGAAATGCAACTAACTACCGGTAGACTTATCTCTTCTTTCCAGCTGGGAAATGTTATAAAAAATGGGGTGAGTGTTGCAATCATTGGCAAGCCCAACGCAGGAAAATCAACGCTTTTGAATACGCTACTGAATGAAGAAAGAGCCATTGTAAGCCATATACCGGGTACGACCCGCGATACGATTGAAGAAGTAATAAATATTGAGGGCATCCTGTTTCGCCTGATCGATACGGCTGGTATCCGCCAGCACACCAGTGATACCATCGAATCAGCCGGGGTGGAGCGAAGCCTGGAAAAAATGAAACATTCCAACCTGGTAATTTATCTTTTTGATATTCACGATGAAGAAAAGGAAGTCCGCCAGCGGAAAGCGGAAATGGATGCGAGGCAACTTAACTATATCCTGGTTGCTAATAAGGTTGATGCTACGGGTGAACAGGCTGCAAGGGAAAAATTCAGGGATATCAAAAAACTGATTTTCATTTCCGCGAAAGAAAAATCGCATATAGACTTACTAAAAGAAAAAATGGTTGAAACGGTGATGGCGGGAACTGCGGATAAGGACGATACGATCGTTACCAATGCACGCCATTACCAGGCATTACACGAAGTGGAAAAATCATTGACTGATATCAAAGCGGGATTAGACAATAAACTGCCCGGGGATTTGCTGGCCCTTGATATACGCCGTTGCCTTTTATATTTGGGCGAGATCACTGGTGAAGTAAGTAATGACGATATGCTGGATTATATTTTTAGTAAGTTTTGTATTGGGAAGTGACTACTCTTCTTTTATTTTCCAATCATTTGCTTTTTGAGAGGTTAACTTATAAAGATGGGATGAGCTTACATCGAGATAACGGCACGTCTCATCGAAATTGAGCACCGGTTTTTGAAGGAGAATTTATTCATCCATGCATTCGGACAGCTTATTGATCTTATCTATAAAATCAATAATAAACCTGGCATCATCTGACTGAATAGTAATTCCATAGTTTTTTAAGATCGAGCTAACCCGAGCTTGAGACATTGTATCCATTGCACACATTTTCAACCACGCACCAAACAATTCATTTCACGATTCAAAAATATCTTCAAAAGATGTAATCATCCTCTATCAAATTTGTAGAGGTAAAATGTATTATAACTTCTGAAGTTTTTTATCTGACATCAAAATGTTTACCCATAAAAAATCATCGATAGGAGACAGATTTACTTTCAACTAATCACATTCCATGCAGCTGAATATCCGATTCGGCTAATCATCCTCGGAAGCACCATGCAGTCGAATGCAGTGAGTGAATCGGCGGTTACAAACTTATCCAATTCTTCAAGTTGTTGCCAACCACTTTCGGTAGAGCCTGGGATCAAAACATTTGCATGAAAGTTTTCAGCACTGCTTTGCAGCGGAACCGTGACAACAAATGCGAGGCGTTGGTCTTCTTTACTTAGAATATTGACACCTGGTGGTAGCAGGTCATGCTCATTCCTTCTGGGTTGCCATACAGTCGGTACTCTTGTCGGATATGTTAGTTCGTTATTCAATACTCTGCGGATAAGATGAGCATTTTTTGAAAAGACAAATTCATAGCCCCACCATGCGAAGCAGATTAAATATGCCGACTTTAGCAATGCTCTCCCAATTTTGTCCAGATCAGGAGAACCAAAAAATATTTTCAATTGCGGGTGTTCACCGTTATGCAATTCGGTCAAAAATTTCTTTAGCTTTTCGTTATAAAGCTTAGCCTTTTCGTCAAAAACAATATCCACTACCGAATCCGATTTGTTGATCCGAACAGGCCATCGATCTCCCGTCTTTTTATTGATCACGTAAGTATATGGAATAATTGATTTTCGCCTTTTATCTGGAATAGATCCAAAGGTCACAAGTCTTAATAGTTCTGCTTCGTAGTGTCCGGCGTCATTATTGCATTTCTTGCAGGTAAGAACTTTAAAGAATCCGCCAAC
Organism: Chitinophagaceae bacterium; assembly: GCA_025963615.1. Classification (GTDB taxonomy): domain Bacteria; phylum Bacteroidota; class Bacteroidia; order Chitinophagales; family Chitinophagaceae; genus JAFDYH01. The sequence continues at coordinate 2,937 of JAOQAL010000193.1, forward strand.
AGATTCAGGTGGTAAGTGATCTAGGGAAAATTCAGAATTTCCTAATTTTTTATTTTCGCCAATATAAAAATAACTATCAGTGCATAGCGGACAAACATAAAGGTTGTAAGGCCAAAAAGACTCCCCTGCATCTTTAACTATCTGCTCATACCTATCCGTGTTATCGACGATTGTATGGCTATATGTACGTAAGTGCTCCAGCAATATATTCTCAGCAACCGATTTCGGAAATTTGTCCATTACATTCGTTTCTTAAATTGGGTAATTCTGGCAGGCAAAATTACCGCGATTTCAAAATAATTCTATGTGACTTTCCCCACCGTATCATTTCAGTTAATAGCGGCCACAGCGTTTTTGCATAAGCGGTGAGTTCATACTCGACAAAAAAGCGGGCTTCAACAGCGAAACACTGATGTTAATGAGGAATAAATTGAATTTGCGAACCTTTTAATTGATAATTCTCGCAAGAAAATATCAATCTCAATTCGGTTTTACTCCGATTATCTGTCTATTCCTATCCAAATAGAGCCCTTCATAGTTTAGTTTTAATAATACATTTTCAATCCAGGTTAGACCAAGTGTCACTGCCTCTGACCTGGTATACACGTCTGCCGAACTTAAACGTTTTCTTTTGGACTCTTGGGAATGAACAAGAGCATTCCTTAAATCTGTAAAAACGGCCGGTCCATCTTTCAGGGTATATTTTTTAACATAGGCAGTCAACGATTCAAGATTTTTCGGAATTTGATCGCTAAAGAGAACAGTTGATAATAATAAGCGTATTTTATTCGATGCGGAGAGGTTATCCGCGTCGCCGTCGATAATCATTCTTGTCTTTTCAACAACCTGCCAGTTGTACAATAATTCGAGGGCATTTTGAATCAGGATAATGGCACCTTCTGCATAGCCGGCATTCTTATTTGCTTCAGTGTACCAATGAATCAGGTAATCAAGACAACTTGCGTCAGACTCATTCGTGGAAAGGGTGAAAAATTTTGCCATAGCTTATCAGCTGATTTCCCGAAATCTGAAAAAATATTTTCGACTGATTTATAAATGT
>JAOQAL010000200.1 GCA_025963615.1 Chitinophagaceae bacterium
GAAAAATTTAATCATAAACGCTGGCTCTTAAATCGTCTAAATTAGCAAATACTGCCGGGACTACCAGTAATCCCAACAATCGGTAGTGTCACCGTTTGCGTGCGCTATATGTTATCTGCCGGGACAAGGATTGAGGAACGAAGGAACTCAGCGCCTTCGAAGCAACCCCCACCGGGGAGGATAGCAGACCCTCAGCGAATAGAATAAATTTCAACAGAGTCCTTTTTCAGGCCATACAATCTGGTGGGTGTAAAGCCCAGTGAAATAACCGGCCAGAGCGGAGCAGAAAGCTTTTGATTATCCAGCCTGAAGGTATTGATCTGGTAACGCTGCAGCGTATCATGGGTAATGCCATAAATATATTTGCCTGCCACCCGGAAGTCCTTCCATCCTGTTATAAGAATTTTATTTTTTAATGCCCCGTAATAGTCAAATACATAAACACCTTTTACAGAATCGTACATATACACAAATCCATCCTGGTCAAATACAGACTGAGGTGATGGAGCATCACCAAAAAGCTGGCGAAAATCCGGAGTTTCCAGTAAGATCCGGCCCTGGTCATCCATCTTTTTTAATTTACTATTCGCTTCGTCATACACCCAGATATTATTATCATATGAAAGGCCAATGGCAGTTGCCTGTAAGATGTTACTTTTTCTGAGATCGATAACGCTCCGGAGATTCAACAAGCGATCAAGGATGACGATGGTCAAAAAATCTTTATAATAAAGCAGTATGCGCAGCGGGTTGGAAACATCAATATAAGTAGCCCTCCCGAATTTTTTCACATCATTATACACGGCTACAGAATCTCCGTGTGCATTTAGTTTTTTAAGTTGATTGGAGCTGCTGAACAGATACATATTATCAAGATTATCGACAGCAAAATCGATAACATCAGTCCTTATAGTCTTTATCAGCCTGAATGCCGTATCCGCCTGTCCATGTGCCATCATGGAAGAAAACAGCATGATGTAAATAATCTTTTTCATTGGTTGCGGATAATTTTATGATCATCGCCCTGATATGATTTTAACTCCAGCTTTTCACCATCGAATACCGCATAAGTGAAATATCGTATCCAATCGCCAAGGTTAATATACCGGCTACTGTCCGACAGACGAAAATCAACCGGAAGATGTCTATGTCCAAACACAAAAAAATCAAAATGTTTATGTTTCAGTATGTCTTTACTGTAAATAATTAGCCATTCTTTCTCTTCCCCAAGGAAAATTTCTTCAGCAGCACCTGTTTGAGCCCGGCTGCGGCGGCTCATATAATCCGCCAAACCCATACCCATATAAGGAGGAAGCATTCCAAACAACCCTTGACATACAGGATTCCGGAAAATTTTTTTTAGCCGCTTATACCCATGATCACCAGGACCCAAACCATCGCCATGACCAATAAAAAAAATTTTTCCCCGGCGTTCAAATTCCTTTGGCTCAAAATAAACCGGGATATTTAATTCTTTTAAAAAATAATCTTTCATCCACATATCATGGTTACCGACAAAGAAATGAATTGGCACACCCGCATCCGTTAATTCTGCCAATTTACCCAATAACCTCACATAACCTTTGGGGACTACTTTGCGGTATTCGTACCAAAAATCAAACATGTCACCAACAAGAAAGATTTCAGCTGCATTTGTTTTTATTTCGTCCAGGAACTGCACCAAAATTTTTTCTCTTTTCAGACTGCTTTCATAATCGGGAGCGCCGAGGTGAAAGTCGGAAAGGAAATAGATCTTTTTATCGGGGGAAAAGGAACTCAATTATTCTTTTGCTTATGATATTGCAGAATATCTCCTGACTCAACTACAGGCCTATTGCTTACGTCACCATTGTACCAGTAAACCCAGGCGTTGGTCAATTCATTATCATAATATACCCCGGTCAACTCTCTTCTGTATAACTGCACTTCTCCCGGTTCAATCGTCACTCCTTCATAATCGTCCAGTTGGCCAAGCGCCCATGAAAATTCGGATTCATTTTTAATGAGGTAAAGTTCGCCTGTTATAAAGATCTCTTCCTGGGTAGGGACAGCAGCCGGGAATTCACCCATATCATATAATTTCCCCCTGATCTTTGCCGGGCTGATAAGTGTAAAATAGCGACTGACATATTCATAGGCAGCACTTTTAAAGCCACTGAGCAAGGAGCCGTAGACAAACAAGTGATATACTTTGGCGGACTTCATGTAATAAAAATACTACTGTCTAAAGGATTTTTAAACATCTACAAGAAACAAATACACTTCTTTTGGACCATGCACGCCCACAACGAGGGTCTTTTCAATATCCGCCGTGCGGCTGGGGCCCGTTGCAAAAGTGATCAGGGAGGGTAAGGCAGCTCCATACTTTTCCTTTATATTCTGTAATGCCTCTTTAATATCGTAGACCAGCTGGCCTGAATAAGCGATACAAATATGAATCGGCGCATACACACTGACGGTTCGGCCGCTTTCCTGCGCAGCGCTCATTACAATGGAGCCAGTTCGTGCCACCAGCGCCTCACAGCCTGTTATGGAAACATCACAGCCCGGCAAATCCGTACGGGTTAAACTATCTGTAAGCTGTGGTCCTGTTAGTTCTATTAATTTTTCTTCCCGACAGTATACTTTTTTCCACCCTTGTTTTTTTATAAGACTATTTAACTGAAAAGCTAATTCCTGCCTGTTTAAACAATAAATAAATTTCCCTTGTAGTTTCGTAAACTGCTCTGCAAATTCAACTTCTGCCTCTTGTTGCAACGGTTGAAACACGGAGGTATTTCCTTCACTTTGCGGAAAAGGAAGAGGCGTTGAATGACTCAACGCCTGCCTTATTTTTTTTAAAATGTTTTCTTTCGATGGAGAAACATTCATGAAAACTAGTTTAGAATCCTTAAACTGAAAATTAACTATTCCATTCACAGATCGTTTAGCAAAGTTTATAGTTGGTTGTTTATTGTTCTGTAGTCAGGCAGTTTTCGGCATGTACCGACTCTGCTGAAAAAGAACTACCAACTATAAACCAAAAACCATAAACTACTTAGGGTAGC
>JAOQAL010000301.1 GCA_025963615.1 Chitinophagaceae bacterium
AACGATGGTAATTCATTTATCTTTAAACTCTGCGCGTGTTTATAAATGGAGTGATTAGGATAATTAACGTTGAATTGTCCTGCAATCCGATTCAATTCGTCAATAATGAATTCGTGATTTTTAATCCGCATCATAAACTCGATGTTTGCAAATGGGATTTTCCGCCTTCTGATAATATTTTGAAAAGGCTTCGTTATTTCATTGCCGGCTTGATTGTCTTGAAATATTTCTTCATCCTGAAAGTTATTTTTTTCTTGCGGTAACTTCAAAATAACAATATATGGAGTTTCAATCATCTCAGGCAATTGCTCTACAATAATTGCGGCAAGCGCTGGGAATTCACCAATGCGGGATACAAAGATTTTATTTGTTCTAGAGAATAGTCCTTGACTTTGGATGCTTTGCCAATTTTCCCAAGTAGTTATGTGGTAGAATGTAGCATCGGGTTGGTTTAAAAAGGTATTCATATTACTGATGGGTTTATAGTGAAAATCGAGGTCAGAAGTCTATCAAATAAGATTCACAGCCGCATTCCCGAATAAGGGTTTTCCATTTTTTTTCTTTTGTCCAGAATTTATCTCCTGGTTGAAGATAGGAAAGAATAGCAAAGTCGAACCAGTCATTAGGTTGCATTTTCATCGAACTAGTTTCCATTGTTTTAAAGAATATGTCCAAAGTCTTGATCAATAGTTCCGAGGCTGAAAGATCAATTTCTTCCAAATTACAACTGCCTTTTGTGTTGGCGATCACAAAATGGTTTATAAAGTTCATGGTTAATTGGAGAGTTTTTTTCTCCCGATGCTCCTTCTTACTGGTTATCTCTTCTTTTATTTTGGTAGCAGTATCGTTTGTGAAATTAGCCCCCTCTATAAATCCTAACTTTATTTTTTCAGCCCATTCAATAAATTCCGCAGTTTTGTCTGGGGCTACGGTATCTCCTTCGGCGATCCTACTTGTGAATCTTAAAAAGTCTCCAAATTCCGACACTGGATCGTAATAATATTCAGCATAAAGTTGAGCAAGATGAACGAAAGGAGGTTCATAAATCACTTCGTTTTTGAAGTTAAACAGTGAACGGATCGCATCTCTTACGTAATCCGGCTTATTTACCAGATTGTGCGTTTTTGAAAGTTCTAAAATATTTATAAATGTGGGCGAAATGGGTTCATATTTTACCTTCTCAAATAATTCCTTGTTCTGACCCAACTCATAATAGATATGCGTATCGGCGATTATTTTCATTGGCCCTAAAGTTAAATGACTACTTATTTTGAGAAATGATCCGAGGTAACTTCACAGGTAATTTATAAAACTCAAGAAATTGTCCAATCTTTTTTTTAGCAGTCAGATCGATGGCGGGTTGCTCACCAAGTTGTTCATGTGGATAGATAATGAGGCACGGTGTGATCTTGTTTTCAAAGAGACCAAGCCGATGGTTGATCTTTGCATCACGAGCGTAGGCGGAAAGTTGCCGAATGTTATCAATCGCGTATCGAGAATGTACTTCATCTTCTTCAGATTCTGTTTTTGGCAGTTTATTATAAAGCAATTTGTATTTCGCATCGATAATCATTTCTTGATCTTTTAAGGTTAGCAGGAAGTCAGGTAGCCCGTAGTTCCCTTTTGCTTCACGCTTTCCGTAAAGAATTTCTTTCCCATAATTGTCACGCAACAGACCCAGAACATATAATTCAAAAAGCTTACTCATGTCAATCCAAAAAGGAGGCACCGTTGGCTCTTCTGCAACTGTATTATTGAGGTTGTACCCAAATCGCTTTATAATATCAAGAGCGAGTCTGATCGCGGATTGATATTCCCGGTAAAAAGGATTAAAAGTCACCGAACGACTTTCCCGAATGTCAACATCTTCATCGACCTGATCAAAAGCCGGTAATATATAATTAAACAAGGGTGTAAAGGCGATCCCCGCGTTCAAATAAGGATGAGCTGCTAAATAACGCTGGACGAAGTGTAAAGCTTTTTTCAAGATCTTATTTTCTGTACAATTGAAGCCGAACTCCTGATAGGTACAACTCGTTTTGGTAATCCTACCTTTGGAGATGTTTCGCCGGATTGTTTCTGCCAAATTGAGCTTTCCTTTTATTTTGCCGTTGAATTCATTCACTACGGTGTAATAAGATTTTTTCAAGCCTTTTCTTACAATCCTTTTGACCATTTGCAGGAATTGAAGGATGAGTAATGGGGTCAACATATCCTGCTGCTGCCTGATCCGGATAACCGGACTGTCCCATTTGATCTCGTAAAGACCTTCCACATGCTCCATAATTTCCGGATGCTTGATCGCTTCGAAGAGCATCCGCAGCAAATTAAGCTGTTCACCTTTACGGTTAATCTTTGCTTCTACATAAACAGCAAGATCAGGTTTGATCCAATCCGCGCCGATGTAATAGCTGTTTTCAATCTGTCCATCCACTCCAACCCCAAAACAAACTGATTTAGGATCGCCCATAAAGTAAATGGGCGGCGGAACCGGAAAAATGATACCCTCTGGTAATCGGTAATCCCTGTCAAAATAAGATTGGTGCTCGTAAAATATCTTACGGGCAAGAAAATGGGCCGCTATTTCTGCCATTACCTTAATTCATTGATATAAGTTTCCGTATCGGATTGCACACCGCCATTATTTAAGCCAGGAAGTAGGATTCCATCTTTAAGATACTCTCTCAGCAAAGGCTTAATTTCATAGGATAGTTTTAATTCGAGTTCCTCCGGGGTTTTCGCCAAAAAGTAACTATGCCCAAGTTGGACATCGGCTGCTTTAAAGTCCGGCGCAATGTTACCTTCTGTAAATAACAAAGCGACTTTTTTAAATAAAGCTTTTGCAAGTGATTTCGTCGGCTCACTGAGCACGTTTTCGATTGGTTGCTCCGATGGCGGCACATCGATAAATGCGAATCGCCGCCTGATTGCATAGTCGATATGGCCGACACTGCGATCCGCAGTATTCATCGTGCCAATAATATATAAGTTCGGGGGAAGGATCAGCTCTCTTTCTCCGTTATATTCATACGTGCTATCGATCCCTTCCCCTCGATATTCCAGTGCATAGATCAGCTCACCGAGTACGGCAGGTAAATTTGCGCGGTTGATTTCGTCGATGACCAAAACGTAATTCATTAATTCCGGTCTTTGAGTATTTGTGGGCAGAACAAGTTCGTTATCGCTGATATATTTTTTGAACAAACTGAGCATTGCGAGCCAATATGTCGGCAAAGACTTTGCTGTTTTCGTCAGTGTTTCCAATTTCATTATCTCTTTCCGGGTTTTTAGATCCGAAAGAAACATTTTGCGCAGGTCGCTGTCCGGCACACCGCCATCAATAGGCCATTTTTCTGCGTCGTAACGAATGGCATTCTCTGTTACTCTGGATATATAGGCTTTTTTGGTGATCATAATATGCTCTTCTTCATTATCGAGCATGTCAACCAGGTAGTCTTTAAAATTACCGATCGTTTCATCCAGCCACTGCTCACGCGTTGATACCTCAATAGTGGCGTGGTGAAGATTCCAGTTTTCCAGTGCTTTTGCAGCGACCCTAATTAATAACTTATTTTCTGCTTCATAGACAACGCTTGAGCCTGCTGGTTTGATAGTAATACCACGGACAAAATCCTCATAGGCATAGGCTGGGTGAAACTGGATAATATGGTACTGACCGCTATCTTTCAAATCTTTTTGCTGCACTTTCTTATCTTCATGAACATGACCAAAGATTAATTCTTCCGCCATATCCTTGGCAGTGTAAGTTTTACCGGTTCCCGGTGGTCCTTGTAGGATCACTTGTTTTTTGTATCGCAGGATATCAACGTTGTCTTGCATTTGCTTGTTGATTAAATAGTGTTTGTATAGCTTGTCGATATATTTCCAGGAATCTGTGCCCGTATTGAGTAGCCTCTGCAGGGTCTTTTGGGGCTGAGGAAATGGCTCATGGCCTTTATACCATTCCAATATTTTGACTTTTCTAAAGTTTTCGTGAAAATATTTTTTTGTGAGTTCATGATCTTCAAAGTTCTCTCCAATGATTTTACAGAGTGCGAGGCTTTGTGCACCGCTTCTCACTAAAATAATATCTCCTATTTTTAATCCATCGTGAACCTCATCCTTAAACTGGCGACATTGGATATCCTCCCATTCGCCGGTGCCGATAACCGGGGGCAATTCGCGGAGCATTTTAACAGAATCGATTTTGATGCCATCGGGCGAGCGGCCCGAGGGTTTATACATTTGAATATGCCAATAGATCATAATAGTTTCGGTCGACTAAATGTATGGAAAATACTTAGGTTATAGTTATATGTAGAATTGCTCGGATATCCTTTTTATAACTATATCATCGGCGTAACAGATGCCGCTATTGGTATCCACATCCTGCCGTTACAGCGAGGATAATGTACACAGCCGTAAAAATCGCTGTAAGGCCCTTTTCGCCTTACAAGAGACCCCTGGCATTTCGGGCACTTTCTTACAGCCTGCTCGAGCAAGTTACCAGCTACAGCCTGCAACTCTAAAAGAAATTTGCTGGGTTGGCTTTCGTTGTAAATCAAATAGTTTTTATAGCGAGCACGCGTAATCGCTACATAGAATACCCGTCGTTCTTCTGCATTTTCAAAACTATCACCTTCATGAAGCAAGTAGCTTAGCATTGGGTCGTCTGCCATCTCCGACGGAAAT
>JAOQAL010000702.1 GCA_025963615.1 Chitinophagaceae bacterium
CTACAGCGCTTATGTGTGGCTGTTACAAGTGAGGCCTGCCACGCAGGTTAGCACGTATGCCTATGTAAATCCCGTAGTGGCTGTGCTGCTCGGTGTATTTTTTGCGGGTGAACATTTGACGATGATACAGTTTGGCGGCCTTGCAGTTATTCTCGTCAGTGTGTTGTTCATTAACCTGGCAAAATACCGTAAGGAAAAAGAAGAGAAGAAAAAAGTAAAAATGTTATCTCCTGTAAAGGAATTCAGTGGACGGGTTGTAAAAGAGAAAGCTGTTTATAATAACTAAGCGGAAGCTGATCTTTTCATAAAGGAAATCGCTGACATGTTCCTGTTCGGTAAAGTCCCTTTCGTGAGGCTGACCCCAGCTATTCAATTTATTTTTTTCCTGCCGGCCAGGAAGACTAATTTCCCATATCGCGCGGCTCTTCTTAAAACAATTTCGCCGGCTACCTGAGAACAGGAGGCCGGCGATCAGAACTTTAATCATTTAAAAAAATCTTGGTTGCTCAAGGCATATGCCAGGACAGGACAGGATAAGGTTTTTCAAAGGTGTTTTACCAGGATACGATTTAAAAACGGTTTTCAGGATATTGGGCCGGTCAAAGGCAGATTGTTAGTTTAGTTTTCATGGGTTATCTGCGTCTAACCGGATACAAAGTAACGACCCATACCACCGGTGAAAAATAGACCCCTTTGTAATTTAATTGTAGTGATGAAACTACGGAAACCTACCTGGTAGATTTCGGGACTAAAGACCATCCCCCCTATAACTCTCTCCCAGCACCTGCTTCCCATTATACGTTTCAATTATATTTTCCCAGGTCCCTCCGTAAAGTGACCGGCGGAATGATAATGGGAGTTTTGGCCGGATATATTGCTGGTATAAACGGCCAAAAGTTTAGTTTTATGGGGAAATTTGGCCGTATATAGTGTTATTATATCCGGCCAAAACTATAGATTTGTCATTGGGAAATAAAGAATTCAATGTGGGAAATAAAGAATTCAATGGAAAAAATTATAGGTAGAAAAGAAGAAATGCAACTTTTACAGGATGCATTGAAATCAAAAAAAGCCGGACTGATTGCCGTATATGGAAGGCGAAGAGTTGGAAAAACTTTTCTCATTCATCGTTTTTTTATGAATCATCTGGCCTTTGAGCTGACGGGCATGTATGGAGGCAGCCTGAAAGAGCAACTGCAACAGTTCAGCATCTCCTTACAAAAAGCAACAGGATCAGCCTTATCTCTCAAGTCTCCGGATAACTGGGTGGAAGCCTTTCACGCGTTAGAGCAATGGCTGGCCGGGCAGAGCAAAAAGAAAAAGAGCGTCATTTTTTTGGATGAATTTCCCTGGCTGGATGGCCGCAAATCAGGGTTTCTTTCTGCTTTCGAACATTTCTGGAATAGTTGGGCGAGCTGGCAATCCAATATATTAGTTGTGATCTGTGGATCGGCTGCCTCGTGGATGATCCGGAATATTGTCAATAATAAAGGGGGTCTTCATAACCGGATTACTCAAAAGATAAGGCTCCTTCCTTTCACCCTTGCAGAAACCGAAACTTATCTCAAAAGCCAGGACAGCCATTTAGACCGATATCAAATTCTTCAGATTTACATGGCTTTTGGAGGCATTCCTCCTTATCTTAATAATGTTAAAAAGGGAAACAGCGCTATGCAGGTAATTGAAAAGACTTGTTTTTCAAAAGATGGGCTGTTACATGGTGAATTTAATAATTTGTACGGATCGCTTTTTGATATCGCTGATAATCACATTAAAGCAGTAAAAGCATTGGCTGCAACATCCAAGGGACTAACCCGGCAGGAAATTATAGATGCCTGCGATCTTAGTTCAGGAGGAAGAACCACCTTAATGTTAGAAGAATTAGAGGAGTCGGGGTTTATTAAATCGGTTCTTCCCTACGATAAAACGACCAAGGATGCTATCTACCGGCTGATAGATGAATTTTCGATATTCTACCTGAAGTTTATGGACCGGATACGATCTTCGGACAAAGACACCTGGATAAAATTAAGTGCCGGGGCATCCTATAAGATCTGGAGCGGGATGGCCTTCGAAGCTGTGTGCCTGAAGCATATTGCCCAAATTAAGAACGGACTTGGAATTGGAGGAATTGAAACAGAAGAAAGCGCCTGGCGGTATATGCCGGGTAAGGGTCAACATGAAAAAGGGGCACAAATTGATTTGCTTATTGACCGGAAAGACCGGTGTATCAATATCTGCGAAATGAAATTCTATACGGGGGAATATAGCATCGACAAGTCTTATGCAGAAGATTTACAGAAGAAGCTGAACGTGTTTACTGAAAAAACCAAGACCCGGAAGACCTTGTTCTTAACGATGATTACGACTTATGGAATCAGAGAAAACAGTTGGGCTGCCAGCCTGGTGCAAAAAAGCCTGACCATGGGGATGCTCTTTGATTAAGATGAAACTTCGAAGTATATCATTACCACTTGACAAAAGATTGAGGCTGATTTCACGCAAAGGTCTCATGTATGAGAAGGTTACTGTCAGCGTAACTTTAAGTTGAATAGACTTAATTTATTACACTAAAACAGTAACCATGGCACAAATTAAACAATTAGATTTTACTGGCAGCA
>JAOQAL010000317.1 GCA_025963615.1 Chitinophagaceae bacterium
AAAATTTCTTCTGTTGTACATAGTTATTTGTTTTAAAAATTTGTAATTATTTTATACCCTGGGAAAATCAGTGGTATTAATTACAACCACTGATTTTAATTTTATTATTTACCTGAAACTATATTACCTGGTTGCAGGGTGTTTTGAAAATTAAGCTGAACCACCTGCATGATTGTTTTGTCTTCACCAGCTTTACCGTTCTTAAATACAAAGTATATTTTATGAAATCCTTCTGTTGGTACGATAACCGCTTTAGTCTGTACATTCATTAGCTTCATGATGGCATCAAAATCAATTTTTGGCGGCGCTTTTGGACCCGCAGCCTTTGCGCCGGACTTTTCTTTTGGCTTTGCATTATCAATTCCCATAAATTTTCTAAAGTCAAAATCTTTTGAAATAACGCTGTCTGTCCTGCCAATTAATTTTCCATCCGGAGCATCCAGGTGAATTTCAATAACACCTCCCAGGGCGCCCGATCTTGGTTGCGCCTGAACTGTAAATCCAATTTCTTTGATACCCGACAAGTCAATATGATCATACCCCAGATACGCATTATTGCCTGTCATATAAAAAGCTACTGTAGGGGTGGTAACCAATTGGGCTCCTTTCTTTTCATCTGCAAACTGCGGATTGACAGAAGGGCTTCTTAACGCAACCATATTTTCTGTAGAAAGCCCCGGAATCGTGTGGGTGCCCTTATCTGTATAAGCCGCTCTCAGAAGATAACCACCTTTTCCATTTTCGCCCGCAGGCACCTTGGTTATATAAGTACCACTAAAAGGTAGCGGGGTAACAGCAGGTTGCTTTTGAGCAAGGCCTACTATATACTTTACCATGGTTTCTGCCTGTTGCTGCGAAAGTTTTGGATGGGCCGCCATAGCATGTTGGCCCCATACACCACCACCTCCATGAATAATTTTTGATGATAAATTGGAGACAGCTCCAGGATCATTTTTATATTTTCCGGCGACATCATTATAAGCGGGCCCTACGGATTTTTTGTCTGTCATGTGACAGGATTTGCAATCATTGGCATTGATAAGATAAAGACCTGCCGAAAAACCGGTTTTTTCATCAGCAGCCCGGTGGCTTTGCGCAATAGCTATCGGGTCAAAGCCTTCGGGCACATAATCGAAATTAACTGCAACGAGATCCGGTTTAATTTTTCCGTCCGCCACACTGCCGTCTTCTTTATCATTTACGGTAATAACGTATTCCAATGGTTCGTTGGGGAAAAAGAATGTTTTGTTTCCCTTAATGATATTGACAGAAACCAGCGGCGGATCATTACCGGCTTTAAGCTCTATGGATTTGCTGTTTGATTCCCCCTTGGTATCTGTTACGGTTAAGGTAGCTGTATAATTGCCCGGTTGATCTAACGTCACTGCGCCATCCTGTTGTATAAATGTTTTAATCACGTTATTGCCCGATACAATCTTCCATTCATATTTTAATCCATCCTTGTCATATTTGTCGTAGTCAACGGTACCTTTTGAAGATAGATTGACAGTAAATGGAACAGCGCCGGCTGTTCTGTCGGCAAGAGCTTGTACAGATGGCTTGCGGTTGCCTGCATTGTATTCAATTCGTACCAGTGCTGAATTATCGTTACCCCTGAACCAGGAAGAACCATATTCAAGAACATAGAGGTCGCCGTCCGGACCGAATTTCATATCAATAGCGCTGCTGAAATTTTCAGCAGGCATAAACCGTTCCATGGATTTATAATTTCCTTCTTTATCCGTGGATATGGACATAATCCAGCCACGCATAAAATCAGTTGCAAGCCATTTGCCTTCATAATAACCCGGAAAAGGTCTTTTGGCATTTTTAAAATCAGCTTTGCGAAAAACAGGACCACCGGTTGCGCTTCTTCCCGAACTGCCCAGCAATTTAAACGTATCCGATGCGGCGTAGGGATACCATATAAAAGCTTTTTGTGCCGGAGGTAGATCTTTTAAGCCGGTATTGTTCCGTGAATTATTTACAGGATGAGCGGGATCGAATGGGGTGCCAAATACCGTGTCAACATAATTGTAGTGAGTGTAGGGAATATTATCACCTATAAAATAAGGCCATCCAAAAAAGCCGGCTTGGCGGGCCTGGTTTAATTCATCATATCCTCTTGCTCCGAATTTCGTATCCTCGGATGCATCGGGCCCCACTTCACCCCAATAAATAAAACCTGTTTTATTATCAATAGAAACCCTCCAGGGGTTACGATCGCCCATTACATAAATTTCAGGACGGGTTTTGGGAGTTCCCTTTGGAAAAAGGTTTCCTTCCGGTATGGTGTAGCTACCATTATTTTCAGGATGGATACGTAAAATTTTACCACGCAGATCATTGGTATTACCAGCGCTCCGTTGATCATCCCAACTTTCACGACCTGGTCTTTCATCCAGGTCAGAGGTACCCGAAATGGGATTGGCTGTATTATTCCCGACGGTAAGGTATAAGTTTCCATCTGTATCAAAGGCCATTCCACCGCCGGTATGGCAACAGGTCTCGCGTTGTGTAGGGATTTCCATAATGATCTTTTTTGTTGATGCATATAATGAATCATCATGAAGTTCCCAGCGTGCCAGCACATGTTTTGTGTCGACGGGATCTGCATAATACAAATAGATCCAGTGATTTTCATCAAATTTTGGATGAACTGCAACCCCCATTAATCCTTCTTCGGCTTCACTTACCACTCCTTCTTTGCTGGTATATTTTGTATTTACCGGAATGGTGGCAACCAGTTTGATCCCGTTTGTTTTGGTATTGAAGGATTTTAATCCGCCTTTGCGTTCTATAATTAAAATACGACCATCATTTAAGAAACTCATTTCCATCGGTTCGTCCATACCTTCTGTCAGAACTACTTTTGTAAAACGGTTCTCTTCAGGAGGTTCGTTGCCGGCGATAGTTTCCGTTTGATTACACGAAAAAAGTAGTCCACAAAATAAAACCAGCAGGAGACTGGCGGCTGAAAAGTTTTTTGGCAGTTTAAACATGTGTCTTAACATTATAGGAGTTAATGATAATTTACTTCTTACCGGAAATAAGAATTTCGTGGGGTACTTAGGAGAGGAACGGATGGCAGGCAGCTGTTTTCATTAACACAAAGTTATTTCAGCATGACCTTACTTGAGAATGGCTCCCAACCCGCTTAGGTCGGTGATAAAATTCAGGGGAGCCACTAACTACTGATTGTTTGACTTAAATAGAGAGAAGCAACACGAATGCTGCTTCCCAGACTAACTGCCTTATTCATTAACACTGCAGATCTGGCAGTAGAAACTGCCGGATTCTGGTTGAGCTAGTCACATCATTAGTCGTCAGTTGCAGAATCTAATTGCACTAACAAAGAACATTTATAGTTTTAACAGGATAAAAATTTTATGGCAGCCTATTACTGCATCTGTGCATTCTGCATACCTTCTCCCTGGCTCTTCAGGTTCTGACGTTTGAATAATGACATATCAATTTTACCAAAACGATAAGCGAAATTCAATCGTATATTCTGCGGATTATTCAGCCTGTAATAATCTTGCACAAATCCAACGCCTTCTGAATGCTGATCAGATTTCCGGGATCTGAAAATATCATTAAAACTTAAGGTCACGGATGCTGCGTTATTTTTCAGGAAGGTTTTCTTGAAGGCTACATCAACACCGTAGAACGGCCTGATATACCCTTGGGAAGAACTTTGTGCCTGGGACATGGGAGGCCCAAATCCCTGGTTGTTGTTTACAGGTAAATTGGTTTTGCTTTGATAGTCCAATGATAGCTGTATGGTGAAATTACTGGGTAGTTTAAAGTTGTTGTTCCATTTTCCAAACATACTCCATAGGGCGGGCTGTGATGAGCCGGTTATATTATTCGTATTGATTTTAGAATTATAAAAATTGATATTGGTTGTCATGTCCCACCATTTTTTTATGGCGGTGATGGAAGTTAGCTCCAGCCCATAAGCATCACTAGAGTTGGCATTTACATACGTGCTGATATAATCCTGCTTGCCGCTGGCTGGATTTATTTCCTGGGCCAGAAATCTTGTGATCAGGTTGGTCGTATGCTTATAATAGATTGAAGCAAGAAAGCTGTTTTTATTTTTGAATGTTTTGCTGTATGAAAACTCTCCGGAAGTAGTAAACTCGGGAACCAGATTGGGATTACCCCTTGTAATATTAAGACTGTCCGTATAATCCGTGTAGGGAATCAACTGGAAGAAATTTGGCCGGTTGATCCTTCTGGTAACACTCATCTGCAACTCCTGGCTATTTTTTAGTTTCTGGCTCAGAAACAACGAAGGAAACAAACTAATAGGGTATTTATTGCTGAATTTTTCGCCCGTATTCGTTAAGGTTCCTGCATAATCTGAACTTTCCGCGCGCAAACCCAGCTTATAACCAAATCCTTTTTTGGTTGAACTGGATACGGATAAATAGGCTGCGTATACGTCGTTTGTATTTTTATAATTAGAAGTGGCCGAAGTTATTTTAGTATAATCGGTCGCGCTGGGTGCCTGGATATAAGTTTCATTATTATTGGCAATACTGTTTATTTGCGCCCGCAAACCCGTCTCTATTTTCGTTACAGGAGTTATTGGTTTTACATAATCAGTTTGGATGGTCAGGAACTTGTTATTCCCATCGCTGATTACTTTTTGCAGCTGTGTGCCCTCTTTACTTCCGATAGGATCATAATAACTTGTTGTGTAATTAGCCTCGCTTTTATTTTTACCAGAGAAAAAATTCAGATCAGCCGTCCATTCTTCGCCTTCTTTAGCAAAATTATGTTTCATACCCAATTGCAGGCCGTTGGCGTTAAACTCCCTGGACGAATTTGAAATCCGCTGGCTATAATCGGTTGTACTGATGGAGTTGATAATGCTCGCGGTATTTATATCAATCGTCTCACCGGGTTTGAATTGTCCATGAACTTTGATACCGCTTGC
>JAOQAL010000343.1 GCA_025963615.1 Chitinophagaceae bacterium
CAAATTTAGTGAACGGATTAAATCTATGGCACACGATTAGATATTCTGAATTACAAAACCGTTTTTCCATAGCTTATCATTTTTGCTGAAACCGTACATGTCATAACTACCGGCTCCGGCGATTGATTTCAAGCTCTCAGGTTTTATTTTTTCGAAAAAAGAATTTATTAAATCATAACAGTGAAAAGTAACCCTATCCAGGATATCTTATCGTCTATTGGCCTGTCGTTCCCCGGAAATAACCTCTTGCGAAAATATGCAGATGAACAGGCCCCCTTACGTTCGGATCTGTTTAGTACAGACCAGATGGAACAATATGGTAAAACGCTTGCAGGAAAACATAAATTAAGTATCGGCCGGGCGCCAAACAGTTTATTAAAGAGGCTGGCGGAAAATGAAGAAGTATTATTAGAAGTACACCAGTTACTTACCGAAGCAGTGAAAGCCAACCGGCGCATTATACCCGCAGGAGAATGGCTGCTCGATAATTTTTACCTGATACAGGAGCAAATACGCACCGGTAAAAAACATTTACCCAAAGGCTATAATGAAGATTTACCCCGGTTACTTAGCGGTCCTTCCGCGGGACTTCCCCGTGTATATGATATCGCTATTGAAATCATTTCGCATAGTGATGGACGGGTGGATGTAAAAAGTCTGATAAGTTTCATAAAAGCTTACCAGGCCGTAACGCCTTTAAAATTGGGCGAACTATGGGCGATCCCCATCATGCTGCGGTTGGCATTGATTGAAAATCTCCGTCGTCTTACCGCACAGATAGCGATTGATAGAATTACACAGAACCTCGCTGATTACTGGGCAGAACAGATGACAGAAACCGCGGAAAAAGATCCGAAAAGTCTTATCCTGGTCATTGCCGACATGGCCAGATCGGCCCCTCCGATGGTAAGTTCTTTCGTAGCTGAACTTACCCGGCAATTGCAGGGAAAAGGCCCGGCATTAGCATTGCCCCTTACCTGGATTGAACAACGGCTTTTAGAAACCGGGCAAACCAGCAATGAACTGGTCAATGCAGAAATTCAAAAACAAGCTGCCGACCAGGTATCGATGAGTAACAGTATTGGCAGCCTGCGTTTTCTGGGGACTACGGATTGGCGTGAGTTTGTTGAAACTACCAGTATTGTTGAACAAACTTTACGGGAAGATGTTGGCGGTGCGTATGCCGGAATGGATTTTTCAACCCGGGATTCCTATCGTCATGTAGTTGAAGAGATTGCCAAGAACGGCACCGCCACCGAGCAGGAAGTCGCGGGCATCGCCTCCCGTTTTGCCAAAGAGTACAGCGAAAAAAATGGACTGGATGATCGTGCCGCCCATATTGGGTATTGGCTCGTGGGAAAGGGTTTGCCTCTTACTGAAAAAGCAGCTGGTTTCCGTCCCTTTGGTTTTGATTTATTACAAAAAACAATCCGTAAATTTTCGTTGTTCACGTATCTCGGCTTAATCCTGGTATCGACTTTGATTGTTGCAGGGGGACTGTTCGCAAAAGCCTATTCAGATGGAATAAGGAATTGGCTGCTGGTTGTTATTAGTATTCTTTCGCTTCTTTCGGCAAGTCAACTGGCTGTTACTATCGTCAACTGGGTTATTACCTTGCTCATAAAACCCAAATTACTTCCAAGAATGGATTTTTCTTCCGGAATTCCATCAGCATACCGGACCCTGGTAGTGGTACCTACCATACTTAGTGATGACGGGGAGATAGAACATTTAACGGAAATGCTGGAGGTTCATTTCCTGGCAAACAAGGACGAGCATCTTCATTTTGGTTTACTAACAGATTTTAAGGATGCGCCTCTCCCGGTGCTTCCAGAAGATGAATCGCTTCTCCAACAGGCAGAACAAAAAATTAAGGAGCTCAATAGTAAATATGGAAGCGTTGACAATGATATATTTTATCTTTTTCATCGTCCCCGCAAATTTAATTCACATGACCGTCAGTGGATGGGATATGAACGCAAACGGGGAAAGCTTACAGAACTGAACGCATTACTTCGTGGAAAGGGGGATGATTTTTTTTCTTCGATTGTGGGCGACCAAAGTATTTTTTCAACAGTAAAATATGTAATTACGATTGACTCGGATACCCAATTGCCACGGGATTCAGCCCGGAAGATCGTTGCCACGATGGCCCATCCGCTGAACCATGCTTTTTATGATGAAAAGAAACAACGGGTAACCGAAGGATATGGAATATTACAGCCCCGGGTAACCATGAGCTTGCCGGGCCAGAACAATTCTTTGTATGCGCATATGCATGGTAGTGATGCGGGTATTGATCCTTATACCCGCACCACCTCAGATGTTTACCAGGATTTATTTGATGAAGGATCTTTTATAGGCAAAGGAATTTATAATGTAGATATTTTTTCAAAGGCTTTGGATGGACGTTTTCCCGAAAACCGGATTCTTAGCCATGACTTGCTGGAGGGCGGTTATACACGCTCTGGCTTAGTAAGTGATGAACAATTCTATGAGGAATATCCTTCCTCTTACAATGCTGATGTAAAACGCCGCCACCGTTGGATCCGGGGTGACTGGCAAATAGCAACCTGGATGTTACCCTGGGTGCCAGGCGCAGATAAGCGTTTGAAAAAAAATCCGCTGCCCGGATTAATGCGTTGGAAAATTTTTGATAACATCCGCCGTAGCCTGGTGCCTTCCGCCTTTGTCATCCTGTTATCCTTGAGCTGGATCGCTTTACCTTCTGCCTGGTTCTGGACTTTGGCTGTTATTGGCATACTGATCATCCCGTTTGTAATCATTTCTGCCTGGAACATTTTTCACCGTCCAAAAGACATAAGCCTGAAGCAACATTTCAAAGATTCAGTACAATCTATCACCAATAATTTTCTCCAGCTCTTTTTTAGCATTACCTGCCTTCCTTATGAAGCGTTTTATACTTTTGATGCCATTGTGCGAACTAACTGGCGAATGATTGTTTCGCATAAACACCTGCTGGAATGGAACCCGTCCCACAACTTCAGGGATAACCTGCAAAAAACATTGTGGCCTACTTACCTGACGATGCTGGTGGCGCCCTTAGTGGGCTGGACCATCCTGATTTACCTGTTGATTTATTCGCCATTAAGCCAGATTGTAGCCAGTCCTGTATTAATACTTTGGATCATTTCTCCTGCCGTGGCCTGGGTGGTTAGCCGTCCGTTTAAAAAGAAAGAAATAAATTTAACGGCGGAACAAACTATTTTTCTCCGCAAGCTGGCAAGAAAAACATGGGCCTTTTTTGAAAATTTTGTAGGCAAAGAAGATAACTGGTTACCCCCGGATAATTACCAGGAACATCCTGTAGACAGAATTGCGCACCGCACCTCTCCTACTAATATTGGCCTTTCACTTTTAGCGAACCTGTCGGCAACTGATTTTGTATTTATAACTACCGGAAAATTTATTGACCGCACCAGCAACACGTTTGCCACGATGCAAACCATGGAACGCTATCGCGGACATTTCTACAACTGGTATGACACGGTTACGTTAAATACATTACCGCCCCGGTATATTTCGACTGTTGACAGTGGTAACCTGGCTGGTCATATTTTGACGCTGCACCAGGGAATTGTTGCCCTACCTGATCAAAAGATCCTGGAAACGAAAATGTTTGAAGGATTGCGTGACACCTTAGCCTTACTGGAAGATAAAATAAGAGACAATAGTTTGCTTCAGCCATTCCGAAAGGAATTGGAAGCTGTGATAAGCAAAGAAAATCCGGATCTTCAAACAGCCTATAACTCCGTTGAACAACTGGTTTTTTTATCCCGCCAAATTTCATCGGGAATCATGGACGACCCAGACAGTGATGCTGAATTTTGGGGAAACGCACTTTTTACGCAAACACAAAATCTCCTGGATGATTTGCTTGTTATCTTTCCCTGGCTGTCGCTTCCCGGTCAACTCAGCAGCCGTTGGTCCGTAGTAGATAAAATTCCAACCCTTAATCAAATAGCCAACTTAACAGAAGCAGATGAATGGACTGATGATTTTAAAAATCATATCAGCCAATCCATGCAGGTTGCCAAAGAGCGTATCAAAAATCTTGAAAAACTTGCTTTGCAATGCGTTGATTTTGCCAACCTGGAATATGATTTTCTCTATGACCGGTCACAACATTTATTGTCCATTGGATATAACGCGGACGAACACCGGAGAGATTTGAGTTACTATGATCTGCTTGCGTCGGAAGCGAGACTATGTACGTTTGTCGGAATTGCGCAGGGCAAACTGCCGCAGGAAAGCTGGTTTGCATTAGGCAGGCAACTTACGAATGCCGGCGGTACCTCCGTTTTGCTTTCCTGGAGCGGGTCGATGTTTGAATACCTCATGCCGCTTTTAGTGATGCCAACCCACGACGATACCCTGCTGGACCAAACCAACCACGCCACGGTACAAAGGCAAATTGAATACGGACACCAATGCGATATTCCCTGGGGTATTTCAGAATCGGGATATAATATGGTGGATGCAAGCCTTAATTATCAGTACCGGGCATTCGGCGTTCCGGGATTGGGTTTGAAACGTGGACTGGCAGAAGATCTTGTGATTGCCCCCTATGCCACCATGATGGCCTTAATGGTAAAACCGGAAGCAGCCTGTGAAAACCTTCAACGCCTCAGCAAAGAAGGATTTGAAAGCACGTTTGGTTTTTTTGAAGCGGTTGATTATACGCCATCGCGTTTGCCAAGAGGACAATCCAATGTCATTGTCCGTTCTTTTATGGCGCATCACCAGGGTATGGGACTTCTTTCAATTGGCTATGTACTTCTTGATAAGCCCATGCAAAAAAGGTTTGAGAATGAACCGCAATTCCAGGCTACCTTATTATTATTACAGGAACGTATTCCAAAGACGACCGGTTTTTATACTCCGCCGGATGATGTGGCAGAAATCAGTGTGGTTACCAATAACGTTGAAATGCGGGTGATTAATACGCCAGACACGCCGGTACCGGAAGTACAATTGTTGTCAAATGGAAGGTACCATGTGATGGTTACGAGTGCAGGTGGCGGTTACAGCCGATGGAAGGATATTGCGGTTACCCGTTGGCGTGAAGACAGTACCTGCGATAACTGGGGAAATTTCTGTTATATCCGTGAACTTGAGAAGGGAAACGTATGGTCTTCGGCATTTCAACCGACACTTAAGCAGGCAAAAAGTTATGAAGCCGTTTTTTCACAAGGACGTGCGGAGTTCCGTCGCCGGGAAAATGGAATAGAAACCCATACTGAAATCGTTGTATCGCCGGAAGATGATATCGAAATAAGGAGAGTACATCTTACCAACCGTTCGCGCAAGACAAAATCTTTTGAGATCACAAGCTATGCGGAAGTGGTGCTTACCTACGCTATTGCCGATACGTTGCATCCTGCTTTCAGTAACCTGTTTGTGCAAACTGAAATCATTCCACAACGTCATGCCATTCTTTGTACACGCCGGCCCCGCTCGGCGGAAGAACATTTACCGTGGATGTTTCACTTAATGAAAGTACAGGCTGAAAATATAGAAGATGTTTCATTTGAAACGGATCGCATGCAATTCATTGGCCGTGGAAAAACTATCGTTGATCCGCAGGCTATCAATCAGTCATCCTTATCCGGCACCCAAGGTTCCGTCTTAGATCCTGTGGTAGC
>JAOQAL010000708.1 GCA_025963615.1 Chitinophagaceae bacterium
TAATGTAAAGAAAAATGGCGACAAGGCAGTAAAGAAATATTCAAAAGAATTTGACGGAGTAAAACTTAAAAAATTACAGGTAAGTGAAAAGGAAATCAAGGCCGCTGAAAAATTAGTTAGCGATGAATTAAAACAGGCCATCCATATTGCAAAAAGCAACATTGAAAAATTTCATTCAGCGCAATGGCACACAGCCGAAACGATTGAAACGATGCCTGGTGTAAAATGCTGGCGTAAAAATGTGGCTATTGAAAAAGTAGGTTTATATGTTCCGGGTGGTACGGCGCCGCTTTTTTCTACCATATTAATGCTGGGCATCCCGGCAAAGCTGGCAGGGTGCAAAGAGATTATATTGTGTTCACCTCCATCACCCTTATCGGGAAGTCCGGGCGGTGGTGTGGTGCATCCGGCTATTATCTATGCGGCTGCCTCGGTGGGGGTAACTAAAATATTTAAAGCGGGCGGTGTGCAGGCCATCGGAGCCATGGCTTTTGGAACGGAAACGATTCCGTCAGTATATAAGATATTCGGTCCCGGTAATCAATATGTAACCTGTGCCAAGCAATTGGTACAACAAGGGGGAACGGCTATCGATATGCCTGCCGGACCTAGTGAAGTCGCTATCTATGCTGATGAAACCGCAAATCCGTCTTATGTTGCAGCGGATCTTTTATCGCAGGCGGAGCACGGAGCGGATTCCCAGGTCGTGCTCGTGAGCAGTGATTTGGCCATGGTGAATAAAGTAACGGAAGAGATAATAACGCAATTAAATAAGCTTTCCAGGAAAGAGATAGCTGAAAAGGCATTGGAGAACAGCAAAATATTTCTGGTGAATAATGATGAAGAAGCCATTGAATTGTTGAATGAATATGCGCCGGAACATTTGATCCTCTCATGTAAGGATGCGGATGCTCTTGCAGAAAAAGTGATTAATGCAGGTTCCGTTTTTATTGGCAACTACTCACCGGAGAGTGCAGGAGATTATGCGAGCGGAACCAACCATACTTTACCAACGAATGGATATGCTAAAACATATAGCGGCGTAAGTATCGATAGTTTTGTAAAGAAAATCACTTTTCAGAAATTGAGCGAAGAAGGATTGAAGAATATTGGCACGACAGTAGTCACCATGGCCGAAGCGGAAGGATTGCAGGCTCACGCAGAAGCGGTAAGGGTGCGAATGGCTGAAAACACCTGGCGGAGACCGTCGGAATTGTAAATGAGCCGAACCTGCAAGTATTCCCCTGGAGACATCAACGTTTAATTGTACTACAAAAGCTGGTAACATACAATGAGTTTTGATTTAGAAAACCTGATAAGAGAAAATGTTAAAAGATTAGTTCCTTATTCATCTGCACGGGATGAGTTTAAGGGAGAAGCGAAAATATTCCTGGATGCGAACGAAAACAGTTTAGGCTCGCCACTGACAAAATGGTATAACCGTTATCCTGATCCATTGCAATTGAAAGTAAAAGAGAAGTTGAGTGTCATTAAAGGGGTGGCTGTAGAAAATACATTTTTAGGAAATGGGAGTGATGAATGCATAGATATATTGATCCGTGCTTTTTGTGAGCCAAAAGAAGATAATATTATTATCTGCCCGCCGACCTATGGCATGTACCAGGTAAGTGCGGATATAAATGATGTAAGGGTAAAGAAAGTCAAACTAACTCCGGATTTTCAACTTGACCTGCCGGGCATCGAAGAAGCTATTGATGGCAACACGAAAATAATATTTCTTTGCTCTCCAAATAATCCCACTGGCAATTCACTCCGGCGGGAAGATATCGGGTTGATACTGGATAATTTCTTTGGTATCGTGGTAATTGATGAAGCCTATATTAATTTTTCGCGGACCAAAACTTTTTCATCGTCCCTGGTGGATTATCCTAACCTGGTGGTGATGCAGACTTTTTCGAAAGCCTGGGGCCTGGCCGCACTGCGATTAGGTATTTCATTTGCTTCCCGGGAAATTATTCATGTAATGAATAAAATAAAACCGCCGTATAATATCGGGCAGGCTTCACAGGACCTGGCGCTGAAAGCGATGGATGAAGTTGAGCAGGTGAACGATATGATACGGGTATTGGTAGAGCAACGGGAAGTACTGCGCCATGAATTATTGCAATTGCCGGTAGTGGAAAAGATTTTCCCTTCGGATGCTAATTTCTTACTCGTAAAAGTCAAAGATGGAAAAGGGATGTATGATTTTCTTTTAGTAAGAGGAATTGTAGTGCGCGACCGCAGCCGGGTGGAATTATGTGAAGGTTGTCTGCGAATAACGGTTGGCACAGAAGCGGAGAATGTTCAATTGTTTAATGCAATGGCTGAATTCAAATAAAAAACTAAATACAGGGAAATGTCAAACTCAACATCAAGCAGTGGTAAAAGGGTTTTATTTATTGACCGTGATGGAACGCTGATCAATGAAGCTCCTCCAACCTATCAATTGGATTCTTTTGATAAACTTACATTTTACCCGCATGTTTTTGAGTACATGCGCCGGATAGCAACCGAATTAAATTTTGAACTGGTCATGCCAACAAACCAGGATGGCCTGGGTACAGCCGCTTTTCCGGAAGACAGTTTCTGGCCCCTGCACAATTTTGTATTGAAAAGCCTGGAAGGGGAAGGAATAAAATTCAGCGAGGTCTTGATCGATAAAACATATCCTGAGCAAAATGCACCTACCCGCAAACCTGCCACTGGAATGTTTACCAAATACATAAATAATCCTGCTTATGATATTCCTAATTCGTTTGTAATAGGGGACAGGATAACCGACATGCAGCTCGCCAAAAACCTTGGTTGCAAGGGCATTTGGATTAATCATGACGCCACCCTTGGTGCAGCGGAAATAAATGATAAGATCGAAGAGCTTCGCCAATCAGCTATTGTACTGGAAACAACTAAATGGAGCAGGATCTATGAATTTCTTAAATTGGGGTTGCGCCAGGTTGTGCATGACCGGAATACCAATGAAACGCAGATTCATGTTGAATTGAATATAGATGGAAGTGGTAAAGGAACTATTGCGACCGGTATAGGATTTTTTGATCACATGCTCGACCAGATCGCAAGACATGGAAAGCTGGATCTGACGGTGACGACTAAAGGTGACCTGTATATCGATGAACATCATACTATTGAGGATACCGGTATTGCGCTGGGCGAAGCATTTGCAAAAGTACTGACGGATAAACGCGGCATGGAACGCTACGGTTTTGCATTACCCATGGATGAAGCGGATGCAAAAGTGTTGATCGATTTTGGTGGTCGTAACTGGATTGTTTGGAATGCTGAATTTACCCGGGAGAAAATAGGAGAAATGCCTACGGAAATGTTTTTTCATTTTTTTAAATCATTTTCTGATGCAGCCAGATGCAACCTGAATATTGAATGCCACGGTGATAATGAGCATCATAAAATAGAGGCCATCTTTAAGGCATTCGCGAAAGCTATCCGGATGGCAGTGAAAAGAGACCCCATCAGTAATTACCTTCCTTCAACAAAAGGAGTTTTATAGTCAGGCACAAAAATTTTTATTAAAACATAGTATTACCGCGGATAAACCTTCTCTCTAATAATACTACCATAGTTTATTTAAAAAACCGGCCAGATAATGACAAGAATTACCGAGCAGCCATCTCTCTACCGGCATTTAGAAAAAATGTCTGTGCGCGAACTCACCGCGAATATTAATAATGAAGATAAAAAGGTTGCTATTGCTATCGAAAAAGCATTGCCGGAACTCAATAAATTGATTGAAGCGATAGTTGAAAAGCTTTCCAGCGGTGGAAGAATGTTTTACCTCGGCGCGGGTAGCGGAGGCCGCTTGTCTGTATTGGATTCGATTGAACTTCCCACCACCTATGGGATTCCGAAAGGGGTGGTGAATGTGATATTAGCTGGCGGCATTGAACACCTGGCAGAAGCCCGGGAAGATATGGAGGATCATGTGAATGATGGATGGGAAGCCTTAGTAAAATCAGGGGTTTCAGAAAAAGATATTATAGTCGGTATTACGGCAAGCGGAACAACTCCATTTGTGGTTGGGGCATTAAAAGAATGCCGCAAAAAAAATATTACAACAGCTTGTATCGTCAGTAATCCGGGTTCGCCGGCTGCGGAGCAGGCTGATTTTCCGGTTGAAGTTATTACAGGGCCTGAGTTTGTAACAGGCAGCACCCGCATGAAATGCGGCACGGCGCAAAAAATGATTTTTGATATCATCAGTACGACCACGATGATACGCCTGGGAAGGGTGGAGGATAACAAGATGGTCGATGTAATGCTGATCAATGACAAGATTACAGACCGGGCAGTGAAAATGCTAATGGAGAAATCGGGCCTTACGGACTATGATGAAGCCAGGCACATCCTGCTAGCGCATGGCAGTGTGAGGAAAGCGTTAGATCGGTTAACTAAAAAATAAGAATGACCAATACCGTCACCGGAGAATTATCCTTAAAACAGTCTTCCGGCTTTAAATTAAAAAATCCCATTATTATCATCGGGATTTTATTTTTTGTTTTTGGTTTTATCACCTGGCTGGGTTCGGTGCTGATCCCCTATTTAAAAATTGTTTGCCAGTTAAATGGAACTGAACCCTATTACGTTGCTTTCTCGTTGTATATTTCATATGCTATCATGGCGATTCCCTCCGCCTGGGTACTGAAAAAAATCGGATTTAAAAACGGGATGTTCATCGGTTTGCTTATTGTGGCTGCAGGCACACTCTTATTTATACCCGCGGCTAAGTTGCGGTTATATGGTTTATTTCTTGCCGGTTTATATGTGCAGGGTACCGGGCTGGCCATTTTGCAAACAGCTGCGAATCCTTATATTACGATTCTCGGTCCGCCGGAAAGTGCGGCCAGGAGAGTGAGTATGATGGGTGTATGCAATGGCATTGCGTCCTCCTTATCTCCAATTATTTTAGGCGCTCTTATTTTAAATGACACGGATAGCATAAAGAATAAATTGAGCAGCGTCCCTGTTTCTGAAAAAAATATTCTTTTAGATGATCTTGCATCGCGGGTAGTAGGGCCTTACCTCGTGATGATGGTGGTATTAATTGCAGTGGCATTACTGGTAAAATTTTCGGGTCTGCCTGAAACTCATGAAGAAGAAGATGCAGGGTTTGTTCATACAAAGAAAACAGGCATACTGGGTTTTCCGCATTTACTGATCGGCGTATTCACGTTGTTTTTATATGTAGGTGTTGAAGTAATAGCTGGTGATACCATCATTAATTATGGCTCCTTCCAGGGTATTTCATTATCCACTGCTAAATTTTTCACCAGCGCCACACAAGTCAATATGCTGATCGGTTATATCATCGGCATCATTTGTATTCCCAAATATATTTCACAGGAAAAAGCATTGCGGTATTCCGCTATCCTGGCGATCATTTTTGCATTGATAGCTATATTTACCAAGGGTTATCTTTCCATAACTTTCATTGCATTATTGGGCCTTGCTAATTCCTTGATGTGGCCTTCTATCTGGCCACTGGCCATTGCAGGTCTCGGAAGATTTACAAAGCTCGGTTCATCATTTTTAATTATGGCAATCGGTGGCGGAGCGATACTACCCTTGCTATATGGCCATTTGGCTACTAAATTCAATCCCCAGCAGGCTTACTGGATGGTGATACCCTGTTACCTTGCCGTTTTTTATTATGCGGTTTGGGGGCATAAGATCAGGATTTCGGAAGTTTAAGAGTTTAAAAGTTTATACGACCAGCTGGATAAAATGGTCTTATTATTCATCCGGCAAGGTAAAGGATTGCGGAAGTTTAGTAAGTTCCAGAAACCGTTCCCCATTTAAAATTAAAAATTCTATTCCCATCACGGGGTATCTCTGTATCTCTGTCTCAAAGATTCGTATAAAAATTAAGCTTTGATTATTGTCTGGGCTTTTGTAGAAAAATTTATTGCTTATAAACCACACCATCTTTTATCACCAGCTTTACCCTACGAATGTTTTTGAGATCCGCCAACGGATCACCTTCCACGGCGATGATATCAGCAAGCAGCCCTTTTTTAATTCTTCCGATTTTATTGCCATAGCCAAATGTATCCGCATTAACTGATGTAGCGGATTTTAAAACATCCATCGCAGGCATACCATATTCGGCCATCAGTTCCATTTCTATTGCGTTATTTCCATGGGTAAATACACCAACATCACCACCCATACAAATAGTGACGCCAGCTTGTAAGGCGAGTTTAAAGCTTTTCTTATGTGCAATAATCCGTTCTGTATCAGGATCAATTCCCTTGCGCCAGCCTTTATATTGTTGGGTGGCCTCTGTAGCAGCCAGTGTTGGGCAGAGGGCTACATTTTTTTCTTTCATTAAATTGAATACTTCTTCAGTTCCTCCTTCGCCGTGCTCAATAGTTGAAACACCGGCCCGGATGGAGCGTAGCATTCCTTCGGGTGTTGAAGAATGAGCAACCACTTCACGGTTGCTGCTTTGCGCAATCTTTACGGCCATGCCGATCTCTTCCGCGGTAAAAGTCGGTCTTGCTTCGCCATCACGGCCCCAGCCATAATCAGCGTATATTTTTATGACATCAGCTCCTTTAGCTATCTGTGTTCTTACTTCATTTTCCAATTCATTGCCATTAGCGACTTCAGCCGCTCCTTTTATTAATTCGATATCTGGGTTATCTGATTTCACGCCATAGGAGCCGGTTGCAACAATTGCCCTGGTAGCACATATCATTCGGGGACCGGGTATGACTCCTTTCTCAATCGCTTTCTTCAATCCCACATCATCATATTGGGCGCCCTCGGTTCCTAGATCGCGCACGGTTGTAAAACCCGCCATCAAAGTAGCTTTCGCATGATTAACAGCCCTCGCTGTTCGCTCAGCCCTTGATTCTTTCAATAACTGGTTATCCCAGCTTGTTTCATTGTAAGGATGCAGGAATAAATGAGAATGCCCTTCAATCAGTCCGGGTAATAAGGTACAGCCCTTAAGTTCAATTACCTTCGTGCCAGCCGGTAATTTGAATTGCATGTTTCCCGCCTGTTCAATGATATTGTTTTTTACAAGTACAACCCAGCCGGTTTGCATTTTTTCTCCGTCAAATACACGATCGGGCTTTAAAAGAATATATTGATCCGTTTGCTGCGCAACAATGAATTGGAATGTTAATAATAAAAAGAATATTGAAAAACATCGACGCAGCGTGGCTGACGGGTGATCAGCATCCCACCTGGCTGCGCAACGGGACAGGCGCATCCGGATGGGATCCAGCAAGGTTGAGACGGGCGGCCAGGGAGCTGTCATCATAGTAATGCTATTTAGTAAAAATTATTTTATTTATTCAATACATCAACGAATTCAGCTTTTTTTTCAAACACTGATTTTGCAAAAGGACAAATCGGAACGATTTTGATATTATGCTCACGGGCGTATTCAACCGCCGCGTGGACCAGTTGATAACCTGTATTTTTTCCGCTCAGCTCAACCTCAACTTCAGTATGATTAATTATCATCCGATGCGGCGACTCCATGGTGTATACCATCTTGGCCAGGGTTTCATTATGGATGTCTATATAAAACATTCCAGCGCCATGATCCTCTTTTTGTAATACGAGCATATCAATTTATAACCTGAAAAAGATTTTCTTTTTGTATAAAAAATAACACATAAGCCATACCAGTGCGAAAATGCAGAAGGAGGTAATTACATGCATCAGTTTTTCGGGTACATGGATCATTTCCATTAAGCCATTGGTTATTGCGCTTATATATCCATTGAACCAGCGTGATCCTACAATTTCAAAAAACAAATAGATAAAAATGGAGTTCATGCCAACAATCGTGAAAAACTTCAGGCGGTTTTTATGATTTTTAACATCAATCCACCAGTAAAAGAATGCCAGGAAAAGTAAAACCCAGCCCAGGGAAGCCAGCGTAAAGGAACTGGTAGCGATTTTTTTTATGATCGGCGTAATGCCAGCCCAATCCAAGCCGAAACCCAGGGCCAGGCAGATCAGCGCGGCCACGATCATTGTTTTTATTTGGTCTTTACCGGATAACAATAATTTACCCACCAGGGCGCCGGCGATGGTATGCACGGCAGTTGGAATGCAATTGATAGCGACCCATCCCCCGGTATTTATTTTATTCATTAAAACCAGGTCCATGTAATTACCGAAATTATGCTGGTCGGTAAATGGTTGGTCGAAGCCGGGCACGTGGGTGAAGCGGAATAAAACTTCGGTCAATAATAACAATCCTGCGCATACGATTATTTGCGCTGTTACCGACCACCTGAAAATTAAAAAGGCAATCAATGTGGTAAATGACAATTGCGTAAGTACATCCCACAATTCAAATGAAAGGCCCTGGGGACGCACGGCATAATCCAATACACCCCAGAAGAATAACAGGAAACAACGCTTTAAAATTCTCCGGAACATTTCACTCCATGTCATGCCCTGTTGCTCCTGTTTATGCAATGAATAGGCCATGGCGGTACCCGCCATGAACATGAAAGACGGTTGAATCAGATCCCAGAAACGTAAACCATTCCAGGGATGATGGGAAAATTGTATCAACAGGCCATTTACAACGGTTCCTTCCGTTGCTTCTGAAAGATGCTCATAAATGCCCGCTCCTTCTGAAGCAAGTAATACCATAATGAGTCCCCGCATAAAATCAAGGGAGAGTAAACGCTGATAAGTGGGAGATGCTGAATTGGTAGTGGTGGTCATGTAAAAAAGATTTGGGCAAAAAAATACCGATAAAATTGGTAATAATCAAAAAAGCATACATATTTGCACTGCAATGAACCAAAAAATAACAAATAAATTGTGGTGGTGGCATACAAGCTCTTCCGGGGTGCTGTGAGTCATTACTATGTTTAGTTATAACCATATTAAGGCCCCCCGGATAAACCGGGGGGTTTTTTCTTTTACCAGATCGGGATTAAAGACATGAAGAAGATAGATTTAAAAACAAATTGCAAACGATTGTTGGCAGATGTATTCACGCCGGTGGGTATCTATTTGCGGCTGCGTGACCGTTTCCGCGATACCATATTGCTGGAAAGTACCGACAATCACGCTGCGGAGAATAGTTTTTCTTTTATCTGTATCAATGCCATGGCCGGGATGGAAATTACGTCTACCCACAGCATCGAGTTTAAAATGCCGGATGGCAAACCGGAAAAAACGGAAATTAAGAATGTAGCGGGAGTGCCTGGGATCATCTGGGATTTTATGCAAAAATTTTCTGTACAGAAAGCGGGTATAAAAGAAGCGACCCATGCGCAGGGATTATTTGGTTATACCACGTATGATGCGATACAATTTTTTGAGACCATTCAACTACGGTCTTCGAAAACGTCTCCGGCCCCGGTAACTAATGGTCCCGTGGAGGGAGCTATCCCGCTGATGCGGTATCGGTTATACCAATACGTTATTGTGTTTAATCATTTCAAAGATGAATTATTTATTTGCGAAAATGTGGTAGGGGGCGTGGAAAGCGAGGTGGCCCTGGTTGAATCTTTGATACGCAGCAAAGATGTACCTGTTTATCCTTTTTCATCTAACGGATTAGAGACTTCCAATATGACCGATGATGCGTATAAGACGATGGTGGAAAAAGGAATCAGGAGTTGCCTTCGGGGGGATGTATTCCAGATTGTGCTAAGCCGCAAATTTGAAAAGAAATTCCAGGGTGATGAATTTAATGTGTACCGGGCTTTACGCAGTGTGAACCCGTCGCCATATTTGTTTTTCTATGATTACGGCGATTATAAGTTAATGGGTTCTTCACCGGAAGCGCAGTTGATTATTGCGAAAGGAAAAGCCTTGGTACACCCGATTGCCGGAACGTTCAAGCGAAGCGGCGATGACGAGATTGACGAGCAGGAAACCAAACGGCTCTTGCTGGATGCAAAAGAAAATGCGGAACATGTAATGCTGGTGGACCTCGCTCGGAATGATTTAAGCCGGGTGTGTGACGACGTGAAAGTGGCGCATTACCGGCAGGTTCAGTATTATTCGCATGTCATTCACCTGGTCAGTGAGGTAACGGGTAACGTGCGGGAAGGCAGTAACCCGTTTGAATTAATGGCCAAAACATTTCCCGCGGGTACATTAAGCGGAGCGCCGAAATTTAAAGCCATGGAATTGATTGATCAGAATGAACCTACGGCGAGAAGTTATTATGGTGGCGCTATCGGATTTATGGGTTTTGATGGCAGTTGCGTACATGCCATAATGATCCGTACTTTTTTAAGTAGAAATAATACACTCATTTACCAGGCGGGCGCCGGCATTGTGGCGGCAAGCAACCCGGAGAATGAATTGCAGGAAGTGAATAATAAACTGGGAGCATTAAAAAAGGCAATTGAGTTTGCTGAATCAATTAAATAAATTTTAAGCAGCTGAATAGCTATTATCTCCCGACCGGGAGTAAGGCGACGGAATCCTTCAGCAGTAGTAATTACAATGAGCAAATTAAAACCAAATGGAACCAACGGTACAGAGATAAAACATGGCTATGTGAATCTTTGTTTCTATTGTGCCTATCTGGTGACTTTTTTTATTTTGAACCACATAAGAAAGATAGGCACATAGGACAACCCATAGATAAAAACAACAGAAAAAAAACTATGTTTCCTCTGTGAGTATGTGGTAAAAAGAAATTACAATGAAAATATTGGTGTTTGATAATTACGATTCATTTACTTACAACCTGGTTCACCTGGTAGAAAAGATCACCCATCAGAAAGTGGATGTTTTCCGCAATGATGAAATTCCGATGGAGAAAGTGAAGGAATATGATAAGATTATTCTCTCTCCGGGTCCCGGAATTCCTGAAGAAGCGGGATTGCTATTGCCCTTGATCAAAGAATACGCGTCTTCAAAATCAATACTCGGAGTCTGCCTCGGACACCAGGCAATTGGACAGGCATTCGGCGGCAACCTGGTAAACCTGACAACTGTCTATCATGGAGTGGCTACGAAGATCAGAATTGTGAATAGTGAGTTGTCCGCGGTGAGTGCGGATGCACCATTCACCGCTCATTACTCACGCAGAAGTTTATTCGAAGGATTACCTGCTGAGCCGGAAGTAGGCCGTTATCATAGCTGGGTAGTAAGTGATGAAAATTTTCCTAAGGAACTGGAAATAACAGCGAGAGACGAAAACAATTACATCATGGGTTTACAGCATAAAACGTATGATGTGCAGGGCGTACAATTTCATCCCGAAAGTGTGCTGACGCCGGGTGGCGAAACGATCATGAGAAACTGGTTAAGGGTCTGAACCGGGATTATTGGAATGTTTTTGATTGTGAGTAATAACAGTAAGAGTTAAATATTTATTTATGGCGGCATTTAAATATGGGGAAATAACGGAAAAAATAACCGGCGCGGCAATCCGTGGATACAACATTTCAGGAAATTATCCAGAAGTTTATACTCTGGAAGCCGGAATGCTTATCAAATTCGGAAGCAAGCGGGTCGAATATCATCATTTCACGAACACAAAGTATGATCCTTCCGTTGTTCATCAACCCTTTCCATCTATACATCTCATTAATCCCAGTTCAGACCAATGAAAAAGATTTTACAATTTTTATTTGAGCATAAAACCCTGGGCCGCGACCAGGCAAAAGACGTTTTAGTCAACATCGGTAAGGGGGTTTATAACGAACATGAGGTGACCGCGTTTATGACGGTATACCTTATGCGCAGTATAACGATTGAAGAGTTGCAGGGTTTCCGGGATGCCTTGCTGGAGCTTTGTATTGCAGTGGATTTTAATGGCTATGAAACGATTGATATTGTAGGCACCGGTGGTGACGGCAAGAATACGTTTAATATTTCAACATTGAGTTGTTTCCTGGTGGCCGGTACGGGCCAGAAAGTAGCTAAACATGGCAATTACGGGGCTTCCGCCATCAGTGGCGCTTCCAATGTGATGGAGCAGTTAGGTTATAAGTTTAAGAACGATAAGGATAAACTAAAAAAGGAAGTGGAATTGGCCAATATCTGTTTTCTCCATGCGCCCTTGTTTCACCCGGCCCTGAAAGTAGTAGGGCCCATCCGTAAAAATTTAGGCATGCGCACCTTCTTCAATATGCTAGGCCCCATGGTCAACCCGGCATCGCCGCAATACCAGTTAATCGGGGTGTATAATCTTGAAATGGCCCGCATTTATAATTATTTATTACAGCAAAC
>JAOQAL010000413.1 GCA_025963615.1 Chitinophagaceae bacterium
AGCGTTTGAGTATACACGATATCCGCCTGTAATCCCTGTACAGTATTGAGCGCCACGTCGTAATCACTTTGATTAATGCCGCTTACTTCCAGCAATTTTTTAAGACGTTCTTCTGTTTTTTGAGCCAGGTCGAGTTGTACTTTGCTCTTTTGCAGCTGAGCCACGAGATCCGCATCATTAATGCGGGCAATGATGCTGCCTTTTGTAACATGATCACCTTCCTTTACATCCAGGAAGGTCAGGCGTCCGCTGACTTCGGGATGCAGCTCCACATATTCATTGGCCAATACTGTACCATTGACCTCAATAGCATTTGTTACCGCTTGTGGGGCAGCAATAATAACATCAACTACCGGCGGTGGATTTTCTTTTGGCTTTGTGGCTTTGGGTTTGCCTTTGCAGGAGGAGAAAATACACACAAATACAAAAACCGTTAAAAAAATAACAGGTGTTTGGCGATGAACCATAAAACTTTTTAAAGCCGGATCAATAATGCTTGGTAATACATAATCAATTCCAGGTGATAAATAGTATGGCAGGGAGAAAATGCGAAAAATCAGTCCAATAACCACTGACTTTTGTCAGCATTATTTAAGGGTTACCCATTTGACGTGTTTAGAGGAATAACCTTTTGCCCGGAGTTAAAATTAATGTTAGGGAGCTCCCAATAAAACTAACTACTGTTCATTTCATGCAATAATATCATGTAAAACTTTTCCCGCCACATCTGTTAGCCTGAATGGACGGCCCTGGAAGGGATAGGTAAATTGTTCGTGATCAAAACCCAGCTGATTTAATATCGTGGCTTGTACATCATAAGCTTCTACTTTACCGCTGACCGCACTATAACCAATTTCATCTGTTTCGCCATAGGTATATCCTTTTTTTATACCACCACCAGCCATCCAGATGGTAAAAGCTTCGGTATGATGATCCCGGCCATTGTATGGGCTTTGTTTTCCATTACGGTTTTCCATCATAGGCGTCCTTCCAAATTCACCACCCCATACCACCAGCGTTTCATCCAGCAATCCTCTTTGTTTCAGATCCTGCAGCAAAGCAGCTACCGGTTTATCTACGCTGCGGCATTTATTTTTAAGTCCAATGTTTAACGAATTATTGGGGCCGTCACCGTGAGCGTCCCAACCCCAGTCAAACAACTGAACGTAACGCACACCTTTCTCCACTAATTTTCTTGCCAGCAATACATTGTTGGCAAAACAGGCTTTACCCGGTTTAGTACCATACATTTCATGGATGTATTCCGGTTCGTCATTTATATTCATCACATCCGGCGCCGTTATCTGCATGCGGTACGCCATTTCATATTGTGAAATACGGGAAAGAATTTCAGGATCATTATATTCTTCATACTCCTGCTCGTTTGCTTTATTAATGGCTTCGATTGATGCTTTGCGGATGTTGCGCGTCATACCCTCAGGATTATTTATAAACAAAACGGGGTCACCTTCGCTACGACATTGCACTCCCTGATATACCGAAGGAAGAAATCCGCTTCCCCACACGCTTTTACCCGCATCCGGAAAACTACCGCCGCTGGTAAGCACCACAAAACCAGGAAGGTTTTGATTCTCAGTTCCTAATCCGTACGTAACCCAGCTACCCATGCTGGGCCGCCCTAATCTTGCACTACCCGTATGAATTAATAATTGTGCCGGCGCATGGTTGAATTGATCGGTAGTCACCGCTTTTAAAAAACTTACTTCATCCGCGAG
This sequence comes from Chitinophagaceae bacterium, assembly GCA_025963615.1. Lineage (GTDB taxonomy): Bacteria > Bacteroidota > Bacteroidia > Chitinophagales > Chitinophagaceae > JAFDYH01. Next base: position 1,737 of record JAOQAL010000413.1, read on the forward strand.
GGTCGCTAAATGTGGCAGGTTTTCACTGATCCAGGCACCGCTTTGTCCGTGTTGTGCAAACGTTGCCTGTGGTCCCAGCATTTTAGGTACTCCGCGGATGAAGGCGAATTGTTTACCCTGCAACAAAGAGGCTGGGCAATCCTGTCCATCCATTTTCATCAATTCAGGTTTATAATCGAACAATTCCAATTGCGATGGCGCACCCGCCATGTGCAAATAAATTACGCTCTTCGCTTTTCCAGGAAAGGGTGGTGACTTTGGCAACAAAGGATGCACGGGATCAAATACAACAGATGGCACATTGTTGTTTCTTTTGCCACAACCACTTCCCAGTATGGAACCCATGGCTAAAGCGCCCAGTCCCATCGCACTTTCTTTTAAAAAATGCCGGCGGGTTTGGAGGCGGCGCACGGTATCCTGCGCCTCTTTCAACAACCGCTGATCGTGTAATTCTTTTTGAGTCATACAAAAATGTTTATGTTGTACAAGCTTTAAGCTGCAACCTATAAGCTGCAAGACTTAAGAATGTTACAGAACGTTAGGTCTCGAACCTCGAAGCTCATAGCTCGAAGCTTTTCTTAAGTTACAGAACTATAGGTCTCGAAGCTCGCAGCTCATAGCTCGAAGCTATTTCTCTAATTCTTCATCACCACCTCATCCAGGTTCAGCATCGCATTGGCTACCACCACAAGGGCCGCTGTTTCGGGATTGTTGTTTTCATTATCCATCCCAATTATTTCACAGGTCTTGTCCGCATCCGTTTTAAATTCGTCCAGCGCTTTTTTATATAAATCTTCAAAAACCAGCAATTTAGCAGCAGGTATTTTTTTATACAACATCAATTCATAACCCCTTGCGATCTGCAGTTGGACATCTTTTCCCGCTTCTTTCTGCATACGATACGCAAAATGCCGCGACATATCAAGATAGGCAGAATCATTCAAGGTAGCTAATGCCTGCAATGGCGTGTTGGTCCGGATGCGCCTTGCCGTGCAAACTACTCTTGGCGCACCATCAAATGTTAGCATGGAAGGATACAGGGCCGAACGTTTCAGGTAAGTATATACGGCACGACGGTATTGCTCGTCGCCTTTACTGTTTTCCCAACGGGCGTCATTGTAAGGTGAGAGCCATATCCCCTGTGGTTGCCAGGGCATCACACCGGGGCCAAACATTTTTTTACTCATTACTCCACTGATGCATAAATCCTGGTCACGCAATTGTTCTGCGGTTAATCGTATCCGTGGGCCCCTGGCATACAATTTATTAAACATATCCTTCTCCTTCAATTCTTCAGTGAGTTTTGATTCCTGCTGATAAGTGGCACTCATAACCAGTTCTCTCAATAATTTCTTGACACTCCATTTATAGTCGTTCATGAATTTCCAGGCCAGGTGGTCCAGTAATTCCCGGTGCGTAGGAGCAATCCCCTGCGTACCCATATCTTCCAATGTTTCTACAATACCGGCACCGAATAATTGTTCCCAGAGACGATTGACCATGGTTCTTGCTACCAATGGATTTCTTTTATCTGTCAGCCACATCGCAAGCCCGATCCTGTTTTTGGGCGCATTCGCAGGCATCGCGAATTTCAATACACCTGGGATGGCAGGCCCTACTTCTTTTCCTTTTACCCGCCAGTTGCCTCTTTCAAACACATTGCTTCTCCGGAACATGCTTCCCGGATTTTCTACCATCACGGGGATTATAGGTACTTCCGCATTCAAAAGTTTCAGGTATAATTTTTTATTCGCTTCATATCCCTCCATTCCTTCCCCTGGAAATTGTTTTGTAATTGCGAACCAGCCAAAGTCTAAAACAAAGTCATCATTTTTCTTTGGCAATAAAGAGTTTTCATACGTAATGAAAATATCATGAACACCCGTTTGCTTTGGAAAATCTACGAAGACTGTTTGCTTTTTATCGCTACTTCTTACAGCGGTAATGCCTAACAAGGTTCCATCGGGTGCATCAATATGGAGTTTTAATATCCCTCCTCCTTTTTTCAACGTTGAAAAGTGATAAAGAAACTGATCAATATTGCTGAGATCAATATGTTTTAACCGGGCAACGGCATGATTTCTGAATATCAATGCGGAATTATTTCCTTCTACGGCAGCATTGGTAAGACTATCCGCGATATAACTATAGATGGCAGGTTCCCAGGTACGCACAAACAGGTCTATTTCCCTGGCTCTTTCCCCTGATGCAACCTTCTTTACCCAATTGTTTAGTTCTGAAAGTTCCTGTTTGAGCGTATCATTAAAAAGTCTCAGCAAGGGAAACTCAGATGGAACATCTTCATCCCGGGTGTTGTTAAAATAAGCCATGAAATTGTAATATTCATCATGCTTAAAAGGATCGTAAGGATGACTGTGGCATTGTACACAACCGAATGTGGTTCCCATTAATGCCTCCCAGGTTGTATTGACCCTATCAATCACGGCTGCCGTTCTGAATTCCTCATTGTTTGTCCCGCCTTCATCATTTGACATCGTATTGCGATGAAAAGCGGTCGCGATATATTGTGCATCGGTAGGGTTGGGTAGTAAATCCCCGGCAATTTGTTCTTTTAAAAAATCATCGTACGGTTTATCCTCATTGAATGCCTTTATCACCCAGTCCCGGTACTGCCATACACTTCTTCCCATATCCGCTTCATAACCCTTTGTATCTGCATACCGCGCAAGATCGAGCCACATGGAAGTCCAGCGTTCACCAAAACGTTTTGATGCCAGCAGAGAATCCACCAATGAGTCATAAGCTTTATCATCGCTGGATTGTAAATATTGCCGGGCGATAGAATCTGGAGGCAACATCCCAATCAGGTCGAGACTTACTCTTCGTAATAAGGCCGCTTTGTCAGCCTGGGGCGACGGCTTTAAATTTTCTTTTTCGATTTTTTCGAGAATAAATTTATCGACATCGTTTTTTACCCATTTATCTTTTACCTCGGGAATTTCCACCTCTTTGACAGGAATGTAGGCCCAGTGATCACCCCATTTCGCTCCCTGTTTTATCCATGTTCTTAAAATATCAATTTCGCCCTTACTTAAAGGAGGATGTTTAAATGGCATTCTTTCTTCAGGATCCGTAAGCGTGATGCGGCGGATCATTTCACTTCCGTCCGGATCGCCGGGAATAACGGCCAGTTTTCCGCTTTTAGTTGGAGCAAACATGTCTTCCCGGAACAGTACGCTGAAACCAGCCTGCTTCTTCACGCCCCCGTGACAGGTAATACATTTTTTATTTAGTATTGGTTTGACCTCGGTACTGAAATCTATAATCCTACGCGGAATTAAAAGCCGGTAAGAAGTAAACGCTACCACCAGGATCAATAATACTATTATAAATTTCCAGGAAAATAATCTCTTCATAATGGTTTGGCAATAGTTTTAAAGTTACAAATATTCAGGCAGGAGACGACTATAGAACCACGTTATTTCTATAGGCTGTATCTGCCGCTTAACCGAACCGCTGTCAATCCCTTATAAAAGCAAAGGTCAGATTGCAGCGATTGGCTAATAGTCCCGGAATTAGCTGGTTCGTCCCTATTTGCTCAATTCCTGAACCTTTTCCAGTAAAAGCATATTGGCGTCCCGTTTCCTGTCAACCATATCCGTACTTACCGAATTATTTAAAAGGCCCATTATCCATGATTTAAATGATTCATCTTTTTCAGTAATCAATTTTTTTTGAATCAGTTCGTTAGCTGCCATCTCGTCGCCGAGCTTTTGTAATGCCCATACCTGTACAATACGATTTGCTTTAAGTCCCGGTTTCGTTTCAGGATAAGAAGCTACCTGCCCGTAGAATTTACCTGCAGATGCCTTCTGATTATTTTTTTCATAGCATAAAGCGGCAAGATAATCTTCAATCCGGTAATCAATATCTTCATCAT
>JAOQAL010000420.1 GCA_025963615.1 Chitinophagaceae bacterium
GTTTCCGCCGGGAATAGCCGATAAAATAAATGCCCCCTTACTACGGCTGCTGGTGGGTGATATTACAAAACTCGGGTTGAAGAAATCGAAATACGGCCCGCTGGAACAAATTGAAAAACAAAGGAAAATTCCGTTACTGGATATCGGTACTATCAAATTGATCCGGGACGGGTTTATCAAAGTATATGGCGATATCGTAAGGATAGAAGGCAACACGGTTTATTTTGAAGATAATCAGCAGCAGCATTTCGATGCCATGATCCTTGCTACCGGGTACCAGCATCATCTTGAAAGTTTTTTGGATCCTGCTTATATAAAGACGGATGATCTGAACAAGCCGGTTACCAAACAATCCCACTTTGGAAGAGACGGATTATATTTTTGCGGCTTTTATCTTTCTCCCAGGGGTATGCTAAGGGAAATAGGGATTGAATCGCGGAAAATTGCCAGGGATATTGCCAGGGAAGAAAAGAGAAGGCCTTGAAGGGCGTGACGAATAGGTAACGATAAAGCCTATTCGCAAATTGGAAGTCGTGTATCGTACGCCGGACCTCGTCCATCTACCGGGCAGGGAACACTGATCGTTTCCGGATCAGGCTGACTACGCTCTCTACAATCCCGGATTGAAAATAACTCGTTGTACTGGAAAGCGGCCGGCCCCCAAACGTTTAAAACACTATTATTAGTACGATGTCAGTAATATTGCTTTTATTTTTTATCTTGTAGGGAACGTCCTCAATCTGTCATTGAATGCGTTAACGAATTCAAACTTTAAACGCTGGCTGTGCCGGTATTCACTTAATAAATAGCAAATTTATGGAGCATAAATATCCTTCACTAAGTGAAAGAATTCAATCTATGCTGATTGATCAGGTTTTAATTGTTGTTTTAATGTTCGCTTTTGCTTCAATGCTGGATCAATTTGAAAATTCACCTGACTGGATCAGAATTGTATTATTCTTTGGCATCTGGGGTGTTTACGAACCAATAGCTATGACATTTGGGGGCAGCATGGGTAATTATGCTAAAGGAATCAGGGTCAGAAAATTTAATTCCGGGTTAGAAAGTATAAACATTCTCCAGGCCTACATCCGGTATTTTGTAAAAATTGCCCTGGGATGGTTATCTTTTTTAACTATAAATATGAATACCGGGCGACGAGCTGTTCATGATCTTGCAGCCGCTACCGTTATGATAAAAAAATATAACAAACAATCATGAGGAAAGCCTGTATCCTGGTGTTGGGATTTTTTTTGACGACAAGTTCATTAATTACCGCTCAACCCTACGCTTCGTGGACTAATAATGAATTGAAATTAAATAATGGTATTGTTGAAAGAACGATTCAACTGCCTGCCGGTAAAGGACATTTTGTTACATCACTTTATAAACCTGTACAGGGTGATTTCAACTATTTTAAATCTGTCAATTCTGATTTTCAATTTGAAATTAACCATGCCATTTATTCTGGTAAGGGAAACTGGGTTTTTAAAAGCATAGCAAAACATACCGATTCAAAACAAGGTGATGGGGCGGCCGTAACGCTTTTAAGTGAAGATAAAAAGATAGAACTCACCATACAATTTTTACTCTATCCCGGACTGCCTGTCATCCGTAAAAACTTAATGATAAAAAACCTATCCCAGCAAACTATCATGGTGGAATCGGTGGATGTCGAAAAATTTGAAGTAACAGATTTTTCGCCAACTACCTACAGCTGGATTTGTCATGATTATGGCAGAAGACGTTCTATTGGTCCTTATGATGGTAACATGCAGGATGCCTTACTGACAGTTCATAATAGTGATTGGCAACAAGGTATTGTTGCAGGAAATGAGGCTGCTGGCGTAATAAAACATACCTCTGTATTTTGGAATGAACCTACCATTTGTATCGGTCTTACTCACAAAGATGCCCGGTTTCCTTTTAGAAAATATATCGGTAGAGGAGAAGAGTTTACAACGCCGCAGGTATTTACCATGGTTTATAATAACCATAAAGATCCAGATGAAATGCTTAATTCGGCAGTGCCGGAATTTGTGAATGAGCACATGGGTATACGCCTTTCAGCATTGGATCAAAAACCAACTTTCGTTTATAACACCTGGGTACCTTTTGATAAGGAAATCAATGAAAAACTGGTAATGGAGCTCGCAAAAGCCGCCGCTGACGCAGGGATGAAAGAGTTTATCATAGATGATGGATGGCCGGAGAATTATGGGGACTGGGTTATTGATAAAAAGAAATTTCCCAACGGGTTGAAACCTGTTTTCGATTATATTAAATCGCTGGGTATGAAACCGGGTTTATGGGTAAGCGTAGGCAGTGCATCATCCCGCAGCAAAGTATTTAAAACACATCCCGAATGGTTTGTGCTGGACGAAAAGCAAAAACCTTTCAATCTCCATATTGATGATTCAACCATGCGGACTGCCTGCTTCGGCACCGGTTGGTATAATTATATCAAAAATATTTTATTGAAATTATCCCTTGATTACGGGCTGGAATATTTAAAGCTTGATTTTACCGTCGTTACCAGTCCATACAGGTTTAACAACAAAGAAACCGGTTGTTATGCCAGGAATCATCCGGGGCATAAAGATCATAACGAATCTTTATTTACCAACTATGAAGAAGTATGGAAATTGTTTGATGAATTGCATACTGCCAAACCCAACCTTTTTATAGATTGCACTTTTGAAACAATGGGTGGTTTGCAGTTGATTGATTACGCTATGTTGAAACATGCCGAAGGAAATTGGTTGTCAAATTTTGAGGGGCCTGAAGAAAAAGTGGACCTGCGTATCAGGAATATGGCCTGGTGGCGATCCCCTGCTATACCATCCACAGCACTGGTGATTGGTAATCCTGAAATGCAGGATACTGCCTGGGCCTTACACATTAAATCATTGGCCGGAGCCTTGCCCATTATGCTGGGGGATCCCAGAAAATTGTCTGTGACAGATTTCAAAAAGTATAGAGATTTTTCGGACTGGTTGCAATTAATGGATAACCGTCATCAGGTAATGAGCTACCGGCAGGACCTGCCTGGTTTTGGTGAACCGATGGAAGGCCGGTGGGATGGTTATCAACGCATCAATACCAAAACAAAAACAGGGGGTATTATTGGTGTATTCAGGCACGGGGCTTGGGAAACAAAACGGTTGATTACCATACAGGGCCTTGATGCCGATAAAACATACCAGGTTAAACAAATGGATGGAACCATAATTGCCACTCAAACAGGTAAGGAACTAAGAACAAAAGGATTCGAAATTTCCCTGTATAAATTCTATGATGGTGAACTATTTGAAATCGGAGTCAGGTGACAACAACATAAAATTCGATCTCAGGTTCGTGAAGCGTTGAACTTCGACCTTAAGCATACCGGAACCAACTAAAATAATTTCTGGTAGAATAAACAGCAATACACAATATTTTATTTAAAACATAGCAACTTGTTTATAATAAGTAAAGCAAACTTATCTGATAAATACAAGTTCCCCGACTTATATAAACGGGTAGTTGGCACTACACCACATAGCATGCCTGCACTGGTTTTCCCTGTAATGATTCCTGTGACCTACCTTTACATGATGAATCCGGTAAAATTTCCCATGAAATGGTGAATAAAAAATCAAAAGGAATACCCTTTACCCTGAAGCAGGAACTGATACACAGCATTATCCATGCGTTTGGAATATTATTCGGAATTATCAGTATCCCCATCCTCACGGTACTTGCTGCGAAAAATACAAATGTAGCAGGTATTGTAGGGGCCAGCATCTATGGTTTTTGTTTTTTGATGCTATTCACCTTTTCCACTTTGTATCATAGTTTTCAGCAGCCGCAGGTAAAAAGAGTGCTGGAGATTTTTGATCACATCAGTATTTATTTTTTGCTTGACGGCACCTACACCCCCTTCCTGCTTATTTATCTTAATAATTCATTTGGGATTACATTGTTGTCCGTATTGTGGGGATTAACAGTGCTTGGTGTTATTTTTAAAATATTTTTTACCGGTCGGTTTGAAGTTATTTCGATTATTATTTACCTGATAATGGGCTGGATATTGATTGTAGGGGGCAAGAGGTTCTTTACCGAATTGCCAACAGATGTTGTGATTTTTATAATAATTGGCGGCGGATTATACAGCATTGGTATTATCTTTTATTTGTGGGATAAATATGACTGGCACCATGCGTTATGGCATTTCTTTGTCCTGGCTGCCGCAGTCTGTCATTATGTAGCAGTATTGCTGGCCGTATAAAAATATCCGCTGCCGGGCGATACCGCCTGACCGTCCGGCCTGACCGGAATCGTATTGTAAAGAATGCCAGTATACGGATAGGCCGGCATGGAATGATATACAAACTACCCTAACTTTAGTAAAAAGCCATCATGATTAAACTGCTGTCCGTTATTGGTTCATTGTGTATATTTTCAATAATGCCCGCGAAGACCAGCTGCCAGGGAATGTACAATGAAGAAATAAAGCAAGCTGCTACAACATTTATCAACTCATTAAATCCGCTACAAAAGAGAACAGCATTGCTTTCATACCAGGATACCGCAAGAATAAAATGGAATAATCTTCCCGTTGGTTTGCGCGCAAGGGCTGGAATCAGTATCGGAAATATGACTGATGAACAACGTAAGTTACTTCACCGGATTTTATCTGTTTCGCTTAGCTCACAGGGATACCTGAAAGCAACCAGCATCATGCACCTTGACAATTTGCTAAACGCCTGGTATGACAGTTTATATTACCGGAAAGATATCAATGATACGCTGCATCGGGCTCTCCAGGATCTGCAATGGAGCCATCGCAATTTTTATCTTGCTTTTTTTGGACTTCCTTCTGATTCATTGTGGGGTTATAAACTGGAAGGCCACCATCTTTCTATTAACTTCAGTTTTGTCAACACCAGGCTTTCTGTTACTCCATTCTTTATCGGCACCGATCCGGCAGAATATCCGATGGGAGAATATGCGGGCTGGCGGGTTTTGGGCCAGGAAGAGGACCTGGGCATAAAACTGATTCATCTATTGCCATTGGCACAACAAAAAAAAGCTACTATCAGTATGGAGGTACCACAGGATATTATTACCGGGGCCGAGAGTGGCAAACGATTACTCGATTACCAGGGAATTAAAGCAAACGAAATGGCGGCAGGGCATAAAGCTATTTTACTATATATCCTCCGTGAGTTTGTTTTTAACATGGAATATGAAAAGGCTGTTATTGAATATAATAAAATAATCAGTGCCGGCATTGATAAAATATATTTTGGATGGATCGGGCCGATGGAAGAATCAAAACCGCATTATTATGTATTAAATGGCCCGACGTTTTTAATTGAGTTTGATAATTGTGGATTCGGGGGAAACGGAAATCATATACACGCGATCTGGCGGGAGAAAGGAAAGGAATTTGGTGAAGATGTGCTGAAGAAACACTATCAAACGGAAAAGCACTGACGGTCACTTCATCTTTGTTTTTATCATCAGGCTGTAGTGATTGTTAAAACAGTTAAATTGGTTTGATGCCCCCGGCATGGACAAAAAAGCGGCATTTATATTTTTTGAAATAGTATTCTGTGCGCAGCCGCCTGAGCCAAATAGTCATTTATTTCTCTCCAAGTCTTTTCCAAATTTCCATACACGCCCTTGAATTGTGATAAGGCCCTTTCCAGAAACTAATTTTATCATCTGCAATCACGTTATTGTTTGCATCTACGGCTCCAAACCATTCGCCATTTTTATAATCAATCAAATGTTTTTTTATAAAATCCCAGACCCTTTCCGATTTTTCCAGGAAATTTACCTTGCCGGTTAATTGGTAAGCATTATAAAATCCAACCAGGGACTCTGCTTC
>JAOQAL010000484.1 GCA_025963615.1 Chitinophagaceae bacterium
CGGTCAATATACCATTGAATGATTTCACCGATCCGGGCAGCATGGCCAATATACAGGACGATCAAAATTTGTATGTTCATTGTCAGAGCGGCTACCGGAGCATTATAGCGATATCGTTAATGAAAAGACAGGGTATTCATAACCTGCGCAACGTAACGGGTGGCTGGAATGCCATCAAAGAAGGAGAAAAAGTGGATATTGTCAAGGAAAAGAGTGTGTTGAATTGAAACGCGAAAGTTTAGGAGTTTAAAAGTTCCATTGAGCACCGTTCTGGGAAACTAAACAGCGGCTCACAATACTATATGGATGTCCCGGTTTTGGGAACTCTTCGTTTAAACTTTTAAACTAATAAACTTTTGAACTACTGAAATACTAAGTTTAGAACTTTAAACTTTTGAACTAAGCAGAACCAACTTCCTCATACCCTTCCTTCCATTCCCATCGCCATCTCCGATGGCTCCAGAGCCAGAGATCGGGATACTGGCGGATGTTTTCTTCGAGATAATGAATAAATTTCTGAGTTAACTCCTGCTCGGTATGCTGGTCCGGATGTTCCTCCGCAATAGAAAAGATTGCCTGATAGTAACCTCTTTTGCTTTTCTTTATGGAAGCAAAGATGATCACGGCATCCGCGATGATCGCGTTTTTTGCCGGACCTTTTACAAAGGGAGCGGGTTTGCCAAAAAAATTAAACCACCAGGCTCGTGCGGGGTCACTTGGGTTTTGATCTGCTACAAGACCTAGTAAATACTGCGTATTGCGGTAAGGCAAAAAACGTTCGCGCATTTTATTCGAAGGCAGCATCACCACCCCGGAGCGGGAGCGGAGTTTCAAAAAAAGTTTTTCAAAAGCAGGATTAGTAATCGGAGTATACACCGCCAGAAAATTGTACGGTGTTTTTTTGCCCAACACAATATTCCCCCATTCCCAATTGAAATTATGCCCGAGGTGGAGATGGGCACGCCGCCCTGAATCGTACACCTGGTTCACCAATTCCCAGTTCCCCGTAAAATGTTTTTCGATAAAACTGTCTGATGCGGAGATCAACTTGACCGTTTCAATAAATGTATCGATAAAATTGTGATAGAATTTTTTTTCAATTGCCATTCGTTCCGCATCGGTCTTATCAGGAAATGCGATTTTGAGATTACTACTCACAACATCCCGCCGGTATTTAAAAACATAGTAAGCCAATACATAAAATCCATCGGAGATAATATATAATAACCTAAGCGGTAAGAGGGAGAGGAGGTAGAAGAGGGTGTAAAGTATAAAATACATGGGACGAGTTTGGAATTTGAAGTTTGGAGTTGGTGGACCTTACATTATTATTTCTTTCTGTCTTTAAATTTTTGACCTTTATAATCAGATTTATTCAAATATTCAATAAAGCCAGTAGTCATTTTACAAATTTCATCTGCCAGAATATAAAGTTCCTGGAATAGCGCTGCTGAAAAATATTCCCTGTCAAGGCATCTGTATAACTGTGATTGAACTTCTGAAGCCGAACCTCTTGCTACTGTGAGAAACTGAACGAACTCTAACCGGCTACCCCTGCCGAAACCTTCTGCAATATTATCCATTGCAGATCCTGTGGCACCATTAAGTTGTTCTCTCAACTTAAAATCTTTAGAAAGTTTTCCTCCTTGCGTTAAAGGAAAAATCTTGTTTTCCAATACTCTCGCTTTTTGCCACACTTCAAGCTCCTCAAATTTTTTTACTGTAGACATAGATATAGTTTTTTCAATAACTCCAAACTTCAAATTCCAAACTTACAAAACTATATTCTGCACCAACTCACTCTTACCCGGATAGTCCGTGTTGTAATGCAGGCCGCGGCTTTCCTTGCGGAAGGCAGCGCCTTTTACAATAAGATAACCGGTCGTGATCATGTTGCGTAGTTCGAGGAGTTGCGGCGAAACGGATGAGCTTTCGTATAATTTTTCAGTTTCTTCCCATAAAAGATCGAGACGCTTCATCGCCCGCTGTAACCGGATATCATTACGCACGATACCCACATAGTCACTCATTACCTGTTGCAATTCCTTCAAACTTTGCGTAATAAGAATCATCTCTTTCGGTTCACTGGTACCGGTCGCATTCCAATCCGGCAGATCTTTTACATTTTCAATGTCTTCAATCTTTTCCTTTATATCAATATAACAGCGATGGGCAAATACCATCGCTTCAAGCAACGAATTACTGGCTAAACGGTTGGCTCCGTGCAAACCGGTACTGCTGCATTCACCGCAGGCATACAGGTTTTTAATAGAACTCCGGCCCCACTGATCTACTTTAATGCCCCCGCAACTATAATGCGCCGCCGGCGCTACCGGTATCATGCTTATCGTTATGTCAATGCCAATACTCAGGCATTTTTGATAAATATTGGGAAAGTGTTCCGTAAATTTTTCTTTTGTAAAATGCCTGCAATCGAGCCATACATGTTCTGTCCCGGTGCGTTTCATTTCACTATCGATAGCGCGGGCAACGATATCCCTGGGTGCAAGATCTTTTCTTTCATCATACCGCTGCATAAACGCTTCCCCTTCTTTATTGCGCAGGATACCACCATCTCCCCGTACCGCTTCGGTAATTAAAAATGCCTGGCCTCTTAAGCCTGCCTCATATAAAGCCGTAGGATGAAACTGGATAAACTCCATGTTTTCAATTCTGCCCTTTGCACGGTAGACCATGGCTACACCATCGCCTGTAGCAATAGAAGGATTGGTGGTGGTGCGATATACCTGCCCGTTGCCGCCGGTAGCCAGTAAGGTCGTTTTGGTAACAATTTTTTCAATCCGGCTTGTCAACAGGTTCAGCACATATACGCCATAACATTCTATATCCGGGGTGGCTTTCGTGACGAGATAACCCAGGTGATGCTGTGTGATAATATCTACAACAAAACAATGCTTGATGATTTCGATATTCTTCTGCCTTGACACAGCTTCCAGTAAGGCCCGTTCCATTTCAAAGCCCGTTATATCTTTATGATGAATGATGCGGAATTCAGAATGGCCGCCTTCTTTGCCTAATTTATAGTCTCCATCCTTTTCCTTGTCAAATTGTGCCCCCCATTCAATCAGCTCCCTGACCCTATCCGGTCCTTCTTTGATTACTATTTCAACAACCTGCGGGTTACACAAGCCGTCACCGGCTATCAAGGTGTCCCCGATATGTTTTTCAAAACTGTCATTCTCCAGGTCATTTACAACCGCCACACCGCCTTGTGCATATTTTGTATTGGTTTCATCCGCAGCCGCCTTCGTCATTACCAATATCTTTTTATCCGGAAAATCTTGCGCCACTTTTAATGCGTAGGTAAGTCCTGCAATACCTGAACCAATAACCAAAAAATCTGTCTGTCGCATGTAATTCTATTTTTTTTATTTGCCGGATGATCTCTTTCTATCTGGCTTCCGTGGCTGGTACTCCTGTACAAACAACCACCGTGTAGAGCCATTTATGATTAACCGCGTAATTACCGGGTTTGTTCTCTTTCCAGGGATGTAATATATTTAATAGCTCCCTGCACAATCAAAAGCTGTGCAATAGCATAGGTGATCATAATTATGATACCCGCTTCTGCAAATGGAAAATAAAATTTGTTCACAGCGAGTACCGAATCAGATATTACAAATAACAAGGCGCCGGCAAACATGTTCCATCCCGCTTTTTTATTTTTCAGGTACAGCATATGCATGGCCAGCATCAGCATAAAGCAAATGACAACACCATAGGTCCTTACCGGAAGTTTCATGGGTCCAAGCCACGGAGTCAACAAACTCATTAATGCCGCATAATAGATAAAAACAAGAAGAAGCAAAAAAAATTTCCCTTTGATCTTTTCGTATATCCTGATTGCATGAAAAAAGAATATATAGAAAACATGTGCCGTCAGGAATGCTGCCAATCCCCCGGTGAAGAAATCAGCATCAGTAGAGACAAACATCAGCAACCCGTCGCCGATCCAGGAAAAAATCAAACCCCCGGCGATCCATTTTTTTAACCCGGTTGAAAAAGATTTCGTACTCCATAAAAAATACCCGGTAAGAACCGGTAACAGGAGGGGCTTAGTCAGCCTTTCTATCCATTCATTACCTATATAAAGGCTCCAAAGATGGATAATCAAAATAAGCAGAAAAAAGTTAACCAGATAAACTTTCCGCATTCTTAATCAGGAATTAACTATTGACAAAACAGGAAATAACGCTATGATTTTTCGATGCCCTGGTGAAACTACTTAAGAAGGTTCTATCCAGGCCTCATTTTCTTTCAGCAGATTAATAAGCTCATCCACCGCTATCTCGCTGTTCACGCTTCTTTTCACCACCTCCCGGCCTTTATACAATGTTATCTTGCCAGGTCCGCTTCCCACGTAGCCGAAATCCGCATCAGCCATTTCCCCGGGACCGTTTACAATACAACCCATGATGGCGATTTTGACGCCCTTTAAATGATTCGTTCTTGAACGGATTTTCGCGGTAGTCTCCTGCAGATCAAACAGGGTTCTGCCGCAACTGGGGCAACTGATATATTCTGTTTTGGAAATCCTTGTTCTTGTTGCCTGCAGAATTCCAAATGCAATAGAATTCATCAGTTGAAAATCTGTCGTAATTTTTTTGTTCATGAAATGATATCCAAAACAAACACCATCGCAAAAACCATCCAGCAATAAGGCGCCGGCTTCTACGGCGTAATGAATCAAACTTTCATCCATCCTGGCATGGTTGCTATCACAAATGATTATAACAGGGTTTTTAACATGATTATTTTCTAATTCCACCAACATTCTTCGCATGCTTTGCATGGCATTTTTGTTTGTCGAGCTCAAACAGATCACGGCGCTGTGATCATTTTTCAGCTTATTGAACAGAACCGGTAAAGGAGGTTGCAGGTCTTCACCGGAGAAACAATCCATCATGACAAAATTAAGCCTGGATGATTTCTGATTACTGCCCGCTGCATACTGGTTTCCATCGAGGATCGGAAAATACTTTT
>JAOQAL010000722.1 GCA_025963615.1 Chitinophagaceae bacterium
GTAGTCTTTGATGGTTCTGTGCCCTCGCGGAAAGCAGCGTACTGGAAAAAAGACTGTGATTCACTGCATATTCCCTGGTATGATGTAAATGAAAAAGGCGCTTTTGTGATGAGTCTCCGGTAACTTACCTTTGCGCCTTCTTTAAACTGCCAGCGCCTGTATCAGCAACACAGGCCCTTCAATTTACTTTATGAATAAAAAAATTCAATCTGCTCTTATTTCCGTTTTTTATAAAGATGGCCTGGAACCTATTGTAAAATTGTTGTCAGAACTAGGGATCACCATCTATTCCACCGGTGGCACCCAGCAATTTATTGAAAACCTTGGCTTCCCAGTGATACCCGTTGAAAACCTGACCAGTTATCCTTCCATTTTGGGTGGCCGGGTAAAAACCTTGCATCCCGCGGTATTTGGTGGCATATTGGGTAAAAGAGACGATGCAGCCCATGTGCAGGAGATGAAACAGTTTAAGATTCCCGAAATTGACCTGGTTATTGTAGATCTCTATCCTTTTGAAGAAACGCTGTCTTTAACCACGGATGAAAATGCAATTATTGAGAAAATTGATATCGGAGGTCCTTCCATGATCCGTGGCGCGGCGAAGAATTTTAAAGACGTAGTTGTAATTGCTGCAAAAAATGATTACGCGGTTTTGGAAAATTTATTGAGAGAACAGCAGGGTGAAACTACTTTAGTCCAACGCAAAAATTTTGCAGCAAAAGCATTTGAAGTAGTAGCGCATTATGACGTTTCAATTGCAAAATATTTCAACCCCTCTGAAGGATTATATTTTGTAGAATCAGTTACCCCTCCTAAAGCCATGCGCTATGGCGAAAATCCCCACCAGTCAGGGATATTTTATGGCGACCTGGACCAGCTTTTTAACCAGCTTAGTGGTAAAGAGCTGTCTTATAATAATTTGGTAGATGTGGACGCAGCAGTACAACTGATATCAGAGTTTTCGAAAGCCCACGCTGACGGCGGGGGTAAGGGCGAAATCACGTTCGCAATTATAAAACATACCAACGTTTGCGGCATTGCGCAAAGGAATACTGTTAAAGAAAGCTGGGATACTGCACTAGCCGGCGATCCGGAAAGTGCTTTCGGCGGTGTATTAATTTGCAATGGAACAATTGATAAAGCTACAGCAGAAGCCATCAATGAAATATTTTTTGAAGTATTAATAGCCAATGAATTTGATGCGGAAGCGCTGGCTATCCTGAAATCGAAAAAAAACAGAATTATATTAAAATTAAAACCCGTAGCCGGAAACTACAAATCACAAACTTATAAATCATTGCTGAACGGGGTTTTGATACAAAGCATAGATGAAGGAAACTATACTGAATGGAAAGAAGTGGGCGGCAGAGAAACTACTGATGCTGAAAAAGAAGATTTGGTATTCGCCAATCTTGTGTGTAAACATTTAAAGTCAAACGCTATTTCACTGATCAAGAATAAGCAACTGATTGGCAAAGGATGCGGGCAAACCAGCCGTATCGATTCGCTTCGTCAGGCTGTTGAGAAGGCCAACCAGTTTAAATTTGATTTGCACGGAGCCGTAATGGCCAGCGATGCTTTCTTTCCCTTCAATGATTGTGTGAAACTGGGACATACCGCCGGCATAACAGCATTTATACAACCAGGAGGTTCCGTAAGAGATAAAGACTCTATCGAATATTGTGTTGAAAATAAACTGGCGATGGTGATGACGGGGATGAGGCACTTCAAGCATTGATAGAAAAGTTTTGAGCTGCGGACTGATTGGAAAGAAAACCGGGAAGTAGGAGCTGTAAAACAGATCGGGAAAACTGAAGCGCTGGTTTATGCAGAATAAAAAGTGCAAGCGTTTGACAGGAGTCCTATAAATTTTTTAATGCCTTTTTTTGACACAAATAAAACCTTAGCCCAAACTGGAGATTCCTTCAAATAATTATCCGAACTGAATCCATTAACCATATATAAAAAAGGTAACAAAGCCAAAGCCCTGTTTGCATTATCCTTGGTTTGCTTTTTTTGGGGTACCACCTGGATTGCTTCCAAACAGGGAATCTTATACATGCCACCCTTGCAGTTAGCCGGTATCCGCCAGTTTCTCGGGGGCTCCTGTTATGTAATTTTTTTTATTTTACGGGGCGAAAAATGGCCTGATAAAAAACAATGGCAATCTATCCTTATTCTTGGCTGCCTGAATTTTTTGTTAAGCAATGGTTTAACTACCTGGGGCGTAAAATATATTTCGGCCGGTCTTGCTGCAATTATTGGTGCCATTTTCCCGCTGTGGTTAGTCGTTATAAATTTATTTGGACCCCGCGTCAAAATTTCCGCAAAAGCGGTTATTGGCCTACTCATTGGTTTTGGCGGGGTGTGCATTATTTTCTATGAACATTTACAGGACTTCCTGATCGCTGATTTTCGCTTTGGAATTATTTTATCGTTGATCGCGACCTGGTCATGGGCCCTGGGTACCTTTTATACTAAAAAGCAGGCGCGGCAATTCAATCCCTATTTCAGCCTGGGTTTGCAGATGTGCGTCTCCGGATTAACCCTCATTACCATTTCAGGCGTTAGTGGAAACATAATTCCATTAACAGCTATTGCCTGGCAATCCTGGTTAGCCATTGGCTACCTCGTAGTTTTTGGCTCTGTAATTTCTTTTATCGCTTATCTATATGCGCTGCAAAATTTATCTACTGAGCAAACCTCAATTTATGCGTACATTAATCCCATTGTAGCCATGCTGCTGGGCTGGATGATTTTTGATGAAAAGCTGACCATCTTTATTGCCATAGGGGGGGCTGTAGCCCTGGCGGGTGTATACCTGGTCAACAAAGCCTATAAAACACCATCTGCCAGCATGCCGGAACCTGAAGGTGTTTAAGCTGAGATTTCAGCAATAAATTTTTCATAGGCTTCCCGCCAACCGGCATACATCTCAGCGGTACCTAAAAAGTTATTGTGCCATATTGATATCATGGTTCCATTTACCTGTTTTACTATTTCGCCATACTGCTTCATTTCCTGGTAAGCCTGTTGGGCTGTATATTTTTGTTCAAAAAAACTATTGGCGTCCATATAACAGAAAGGGTAAAGCAAAAGTTTGGCCGTTGCATCTCTTTCCAGGTCGTACCAATAAAAAGGTGCGGCCACAGAAGCCCTGAAACCATTGATGCTGCCATATCCCATTGAGAAATCAAATTCAATTCCTGCTTCCATGAGATAGCGGAATGTTTGTGGCAGGGTAAAGCGTATGTAATGCTGCCGCGATGCAACGATTTTATCGCCTGTGAGCTGTTCAAGGTTCCTTCTTTCTTTGTTAATTAGTGAAATATCATCACCGCTTTGCCAGGAAGGATGAATACCCAACGGATATTTATCATTATGTTGTTTTATTAATTCCCGCATCCCTCTTTTACCTGGCAAAATATTTTTATCATACCGGCCTGCTTTATCAGCCAGAATGAAAAAATAATAGGGCTTAAGATTAAACCGTTGATGCAATTGATCCATCCACTGATAAGCATCGTAAGGGTCGTCCAGCTTTCCTGCCAATACATTCATCCGCTCACGTAAACGGGGCCATTCTCCTTTAAAAAACGATTTTACAAAACCCCCGGCATTTTTCCAGAATGGCTTGTATTTATAGGACCAGG
Source organism: Chitinophagaceae bacterium (assembly GCA_025963615.1). Taxonomy (GTDB): domain Bacteria; phylum Bacteroidota; class Bacteroidia; order Chitinophagales; family Chitinophagaceae; genus JAFDYH01. The sequence continues at coordinate 3,654 of JAOQAL010000722.1, forward strand.
CTTCGTCAATATCATAAGTAGGAAGAAAGGTGAGTCGTGAACCCGGTGTCGTGGGCCGGTGACTGTCGGATGGCGCATCCTCCATAAGGCCCGGAAACTTATTTTGTAACGATCTTATAAAACTTTTGATCCAGATATTGACTATTGGAAGGTGTAAAAAGTTTTCACGGAACGCCAATGAATTTTCATGTGCATACCTACCATACTGGTCTTTATGATGCGGCAGGTATTCTTCGTAACGGCTTAATAAATAAAAGGAGGCCGCGAAAATATCAAAGGGAAAATCTCCCCCGGTTTTGAAAAAAGCCTTGTAACTATTTATTTCAAAACAACGGATGTCAACTTCTTTGATATCCTTTTCAAATAAAAGTGAATGAGGAATAAGTAACAGTTCATTTTCTGCCGTCCGCGCCGGGGAATAATTAACTTTATAATCTTTGCTGTTTTTGTAAATTTCAATATCCGCCGTAAGTTGAAAAAAATCGTTCCCCTGAATTTCTTTTCCAATAAAATCCGCAATATACCGGAGACGCGGAGTTATTGTATAAGCATAAATAATCACAACCTGAAGGTAATTAGCTATTGCCGTATTTTTCTTTCCATTGCTGGTTAAATGATTTTTTAGGAAACTCCATGTTACTACGATGTTCCGTCCATGCCTTGCCAATGGAATTAACCAGCCTGCTTTTCATGTTACCGTTCGCCAGGTTCATCCAACTGCGGCGAAGCATCGCTATTTTCCATACTTTCCAGGCAATCTTTTCAGCAAAAGGGGCATAACCTTCCTGTACAGCCTCGTAACGGTTTTCTAATAATAGTTCGTGCAGGTTAATTTTTACTGCGCATACTTCTGTACAATTACCACAAAGAGAAGACGCATGACTCAAATGCTTCCATTCACCTAAATCGCGCAGATGAGGCGTAATCACTGCACCGATAGGACCGCTATAGGCAGTTGCATACGTGTGCCCGCCAATATTTTTATAAACCGGGCAGGCGTTTAAACAGGCGCCACACCGGATGCAATACAGACTTTCCCTTGTTTTTACATTCGCCAGGATATCGGTACGGCCATTATCCAGTAATATCACATACATTTCTTTGGGTCCATCCGTTTCATTTTGTTGTCTTGGTCCGGCAACAATTGTATTGTATGAAGTTATTTTTTGCCCTGTGCCATAGGTTGCCAGTAATGGCCAGAATAATGCAAGGTCTGACATGGATGGAATTACCTTTTCAATACCGACAACCGCAATATGTGTGTCGGGCCAGGCACAACTTAATCTTCCGTTTCCTTCATTTTCTGTTATGGCGATGGCGCCCGCATCGGCAATAATAAAATTAGCGCCCGTAATACCTACTTCAGCCTGAACATATTTTTCCCGGAGTATTTCCCTTGCTACCAGGGTCAACTCTTCCGGTGTAAGATTGGGATCGGTACCTAGCTTATCTGCAAAAAGCTTTGCAACATCTTCCTTGCTTTTATGCATGGCAGGGGTTACGATATGATAAGGGGGTTCGCCATCCAATTGCTGAATATATTCACCCAAATCCGTTTCCACACTTTCTATTCCATTTTCTGCCAAAAAATCATTCAGGTGAATTTCCTCTGTCACCATGCTTTTACTCTTTACCAGCATACGACATTTTTTTTCATGGCAAATTTTCAGGATTTCTGCCTTAGCCTGTTCTGCATTTTCTGCCCATATTACTTTGGCGCCGCGCCTGGTAATATTTGTTTCAAATAATTCGAGGTAATAATCCAGTTTCTCAATAGCCCGCCACTTGGTATTCTTCGCTCTTTCCCTTGCCCGGCCTAATTCTGTAAACTGGCTTTTGCCTTGTGGTACGATGTTATCGTACCTGGCAATATTGAAGTTAATCGTGCGCCTGTGCTCCTTATCAGCCGATTTAATAGCGCTCCTGGCATCGAATGTGGATGATTGTTCAGACATAACCAAGTGGAATTGTAGATTGTTGATTTAGACTGGTGATTTCAGATTTGTGAATGATGAAGAAATCCAGGATGTTTAACAGCTTATAATTAGAAAAAAGATCTTTATACAGACTTCGTAATAATAAAGGTTAATCAGAATTCTCCTTTTTCTTTTTTCTTTGCTACTTCATTCAATACTGTATAAAATTCTTTCCCATATTTTCTTATCAAGGCTTCTTTTAAAAATTCATACACCGGTACTTTTAATTTTTTCCCTAACCCACAGGCCGGGCTGCACAGTTTTTCCCTGGGCACATAATTCACCCGTTCATATTTGCCCTGCTTGCCCTTACTGACTATAACCGGGAAAAGATGGCAACTGATTGGCTTTTTCCATGAAATGGCGCCATCATAATAAGCCTGCTCAAAACCGCATTTTATAATTCCTGTTGGGTCCCTGTATCCATATACACATATTTCACTGTCATCCCCCAATGTCGGTGTCACCCAGCCAAACTCTTTATGATAAACGTATTTACCTTTTCGCTCAATTTCCGCAATCGCCGCGTCAGAGAGATAGGGCTTTACTTTTTCAAATATCTCATTAATGATATCCATTTCATTGTCTTCTAGCGGAGCCCCGGCATCTCCTTCCTCGCAGCAGCCACCTTTACATTTTGCAAGGTCGCATACAAACTGCTTTTCCACTACATCATCACTGACCAGTATATTTCCAATCTCTATCATAATTCAAAGATAGAGCTAAGAGGTCAAAGGAGAAAAAGAGGAAAAAAAGAAACGTGGAGCTAAGAGGAACAAAAAAATGTATGCCCCTTGAGCTGCGGCGGGCTTACTATTCTTACCTGAGAAGTTGTGTCCGCTAACTCGTTGCCTCCTTTTCGCTTGCGATCTCTTAGCTTTTACTTCCATTTCAGCGTATTGATAAGATGTTCGAGATCTTTCTTTACAAAATCATTCACGACACTTAGGGAATCTTCATTAGGGGTAGCATAAAAATATAAAGCGCCGCGCAAAAAATGTTTTGTTGAATCGGTCAGGAAAAACTGGTTGGCTGTTGCTGTATTCCCTGACAATGTAAAATACACCCCGCTGATATTATTTGAAGTAACAAAAGGTTGCGGTTCAATGCCAGAAGCTTTATAGGTATGTTGTTTATATGACATGGTGAATGCGTCATTCACCAGCGAATCAAATTTGTTTTTGCCAATATCTTTATAGCTTATATAAATGCGGCCCGAAAATAGAGGAAGGTCAATATTTAACCACCAGTCATTTTCGGGTTTTGCATCAAAAAAAGTACTGTCTTTTGTTACGTTGGAATAAGCAGGATATTCAAAAGAATAGGGATAACCTGGCTGGTTAAAAATCTGGTATTTCTTTTCCGGAAAATCGATCTTAAAATATCCTCTTTTTTTAGGATATGATGAATAGTCGCTGTTGCAGGAAAACAAAAGCAGGGCAACAAAAGGAAAATAGAAAAAAACAGTTCTGTATTTGAATATCATTACGATAGCGTATTGTTATCAGGGTAATTTATTAATTGTCACTTTTAATTGTTTGATTCGATTCTTGTCTGATTCAAGAATTGTAAAACTAAAATCGCCGCAATTAATCACGGCATTTTCTGCAGGAAATTCTCCCGCTAACTCTAAAATCAATCCGGCCAGCGATTCGCTATCCCCTCTCACTTTGTCAAATGTATCAGCAGGAATCTGCATCACCCGGCAGGCTTCGTGTATCATCGTTCTGCCTTCAAAAATATAATTGGAATCATCCAGCTTCTGGCTGCTGCTTTCCTCTTCATCAAATTCATCTTTGATTTCACCAATAATCTCCTCCAGCACATCTTCAAGCGTTACAATACCACTGGTACCGCCAAATTCATCCACTACCACGGCAAAATGCATGTGCTTTGACTGGAATTCCTTTAATAGATCCTCAATAAGCTTTGATTCAGGAACAAAGT
>JAOQAL010000005.1 GCA_025963615.1 Chitinophagaceae bacterium
GACCAAAAAGTAAAACTGCAAAAACTGTAAAAAAATAACCTGGATGTAATATCACTGTTGTTGTAAATAAAAGTTCATTCCCCTGCTGGAAACAGCAGGGGAATTTTTATTGGTAGGCCTGCTTTGCCAGATAGGTTGTATCTGTAAGCGATTTCATAAAACTTATAATTTCCGCAATTTCTTTTTTTGAAAGATTTAGTTTGTCGAAAGGCAGTGTTTGGTTTTTCAGGACTATTTTCAATCCTTTGCCGCCGCCCTTATTATAAAAATCTACCACTTCCTTCAATGTCTTATAAACGCCGTTATGCATATAAGGAGCGGTAATATCTATATTTCTTAAAGTAGGTGTTTTGAAAGAGTATTTATGTATGCTTGATTTTGTAAATAGATATTTGCCAAGGTCCGGATCGGGTTTTGTATTGACAGTATCCGTTGTTTCAGGTACTCCCAATACTTCAGATTCTGTTTCAATAAAATCCGGCGGCAGTAACCCATTAAATAAAGGAGGGTGGTGGCAGGTAGCGCATTTAGCCTTGCCCATAAACAGGTTAAACCCTTTTCTTTCACTACCTGTTAGTTTTGTTTTGTCACCCCGCATATATTGGTCAAACCTGCTGTTCAGGGTTATTAATGAGCGGATATACGATGAAATTGCATTGGCGATATTAAAACCGGAAACCGGATCCTGCTCTGTGGCATAAGCTTCGCGGAAAAGTTTGTTGTATTCCTCATTATTTCTTAAATCCTTTATGCTTTGTGCCAGGGAGCCTTTCATTTCTTCATTGTTGTGCACTACTTCATCCAATTGGTTCTCTAAAATGTCTGCACGGCTATCAAAGAATTGCCGGCTTTGCAGGCCGGAGTTAAGGATCGTAGGGGTATTGCGGGAGAGAAATTTTTTATGATCAATTGATAACGCAGTTTTTAATCCATCTGTAAAAGCCAGTTCCGGTTTGTGGCAAGATGCGCAGGACTGGTTCTTCGTACCGGATAATATTGAATCGTAAAATAGTTTTTTCCCAAGCTGAATCCTGTCTTTCGTTACGATATACTCCCCGCCAGGCGAAAAGAAATTTACATTAAAACTGGTATCGCTGAAAATGGATACTGCATTAAAATTGACCGGGTAGCTGCCCGGTGGCGTCTGGATATCCGATACGACCCGGATCTCTTGAAGGTATTTATAAAATGGAGTAATAAATTTTGTGATAAATTCCAGCCTGTCAAAATTGTTGAAGTTGGTATGGTCTTTTAAATAAACTGTTGCGCCATCCAGCGAAGCGAATGCGTAATGATAGAGCGCGAACGTTTTTTTATCTGCATGCTGCCTGAAAATAAGGAGCAAATCCTTTATCCCTTTTATAGTAGCGCCAGCTTCCTGCAATGAAAGCATGGCCACGGGCGAATCGAAACCTGTAATGCCAAGGGCGACTAGCCGGACGGATGATGAACGGATCGCATCCCAAACCAATACCTGCCGGAATATATGTTCACGATTGGATTGATTTTCTAAAAGATTCAATACAGCTATCATTTGAACTGCTTCATCTCCTGCAATTTTATAAAATTTATTTTTCCAGCCACCAAAAAGATAATTTTCAATTACCTGGAATCCATGCGGAACTATTATCTTATCGGGATTATCTTCTTCCGTGCAGTTAATAGCGGGTCCGTTCAAGGACCTGCTTGAGTTCAGTTCATAATATTCAGTCAGGATAGCCAGCTGTTTGTATGAAAGCCTTGCCTGTTGAAAATTATTTTTCAGTATGCTTAGACTTTGTCTTTGATCGCAACTGCTTTTAAGCGTTAAAAGCTTTTTTTTGAGTTCCTGTAGCTTTTTTGTATAATATTTATTAATCTCTACGCCGGTATCTGGCAAAGCATTAATTAAAAAACTACAACAAACAACGAAGAAGATTAAAAAGACAGCTATCGTGTATTTACCAGGTAGATTTCTATAAATTTTATGGTGCATTTCGTCTTTTTACTATATCGGCTATGCAATAAAAGTATAATACCGGAAATATATATAAAATTACTCGTGTGATGACTTAAAAAACGCCCACTTTAGCATCGCCATAATCCAATACAGTTTTAAAACCGATTCTTAATGAAACCGCCATCATTGAAAAGAACCTATGCAGGGTTTTTATTTATGATCTTTTTTTCCCTTTTTCCTGCTCTTTCTTTTCCACAAACTACAATTTTTACATATTCCACTTCCTGGAAATATAGTAATGGCGCTGCTATGCCTGCTAACGATGCACAAACTGATACATGGATCGAATCTGATTATGATGATGCTTCCTGGTCTTCGGGAAATGCTCAGTTCCACGTTGGGGAATCGGGGAGTACAGATTTGGTGACATTGCGAAATACAACCTGCTTCAGAAAAAGCTTTACAATTACGGGCCTTTCCTCTTATTCTGATTTTGATATAAATATAGTCCGGGATGATGGTGCCGTGATATATATAAATGGTGTGCAGGTGGGTATAACTAATATGCCTGCGGGGCCCTATGTGTTTTCAACCAATGCAAGCGCGTCAGTAAATGGTGGTTCAGAAAGTAGTGTAACTACCTTGAATGCAGCTGCTTCCTATTTTGCCGAGGGAGCCAATGTGATTGCGGTAGAAGTTCATCAGGCCAGTTCGAACGGCAGTGATATGCGCTTTCAAGTGGAATTGCTAGGCAATTTGGCACCCACACTAAGTCTTACGCGGGGACCTTACCTGCAATCCGGAAGTCAAACAGCATTAACCTTCCGATGGAGAACGAATATCGCTTCGGATTCAAGAGTAGAACTGGGTACTTCTTTTGGCACTTATACATTAGTTGCTGATAACGCTGTCTCAACTACAGAGCATAGTGTAAGGGCAACAGGATTGAACCCGGATACAAAATATTGGTATCGCATTGGTTCAACTACACAAGCCTTACAGGGAGCAACTGATAATTTTTTTACTACGCTGCCAACCTCCACAGCAGCCCGGAAGTTACGATTTGCAGCATTTGGTGATTGCGGCAAAGGTGATGCCACTTATCAGAGTCAGTCACTAACACAGTATCAGAGCTATTTAACAACAAACAATATTGATGCGCCGGATGCCTGGCTATTATTGGGCGATAACGCTTACAATGCGGGTACCGATGCAGAATATACGAGTAACTTTTTTGGAACTTATGGCGGTTCCATTTTAAAGAATCATAAACTTTATCCTGTTCCGGGCAATCATGATTATGCGAACAGCGCTACAAACCAGGATACACATAGTTTAAACCCGTACTTTTCAATTTTCGACTTACCATGTGCCGGTGAAGCCGGCGGCTTTGCGTCTAATAAAGAAGAATTTTATTCTTATGATATAGGAAATGTTCACTTCCTGGCATTAGACGCCTATGGCGAAGAAAGCAATCTGCGTATTTATGATACCACCGGGGCGCAGGCAGTATGGGTAAAGGGCGACCTGGCTTCAAATGCCTTTACTGGTAAATGGATCATTGCCTACTGGCACCATCCTCCTTACACGATGGGAAGTCATAATTCTGATAGTGAAATTGAGCTTATCAGTATGCGTGAGAATTTTATCCGTATCCTGGAAAGGTATGGTGTAGACATGATCATTAATGGACATAGCCACGACTATGAGAGATCCCTTTTAATGAAAGGATATTATAAGGTGAATGCCGTGGATCCTCAACTTAATGAATCTAATTTTTTCAATCTCACAGCAACCACCAGTTCTTACCAGGTGAGCACCTCCACCGCGAAATACATAAATGCTTCAACCTGCCCCTATGTAACAAGCTCAACTGCATCTAATAAAGGCACTGTATATGTGGTAGCAGGTTCTACCGGTGCAAGCGGGAGTACTCAACTGGGATATCCCCATAATGCACTCCCACAATCTATAAATGATGGCGGTGTGTTTTATTTCGAAGTAGAAGGTAACAGGCTGGATGCAAAATTTATTGAGCGTACCGGAGCCATTTGGGATCAGTTTACCATTATGAGAGATGTAAATAAAATAACTAATTATCCGATAACCAATGGAAGCTCTAAAATACTGTCTGCATCATGGCCACAGTCGGGCAGTTATACCTGGAACCCTGTAGCCGCCGGTGCTACAAAAACAGTCAGCGTAACACCGCCGGATAATGCAACTACCAACTACACAGTTTCAGATGCTTTTGGGTGTGTTACAGACCAGTTTTCGATAACTGCATCAGCAGTATTACCTATATCCCTGGCGAGCTATGATGTAAAACTTGCAGGAGACAAGGTACATGTTAATTGGTCAACTTCTTCAGAGGTAAATACCAAAGATTTCACGATAGAAAAATCTGCCTTAGCGACCGGTAATTTTCAATTAGCAGGTAAAGTAAATGCAGCCGGCCAATCAAATTCACAACTTAATTATTTATATGCTGACTTTCAACCAATAGCCGGCATCAGTTTTTATCGTCTTTCGCAAACTGACCTGGACGGGCATACGCGCTATTACGAAGTGAAAAAGATTAATAATAAAGCAAACTCTTTTGTTGTTAACCAGGTGGCGAACGATCATGGATCGTTGACCCTGCAGATAAAAACTGTACAGCAGGAAAATTTGCAATTAAAGATCATTGACCTTGCAGGGAAAGAAATTTTGGTAAAGAAGCTGGTCGTTTTAGTGGGAACAAATAAAAAAACAATCGAATTGCGGCCGGGAAGTTATGTATGGGAGGTTACGAACAGTCGCGGTGACCGGGTAACAAAGGTAACCATCATTAAATGATTGATACCTGCGGCTTGTTGAAATAAAATAACTGATGTGTATGAAAAAGAAATATATCTGGATTATTATACTGCTTGGATTTTTTGCAAACAGCATAAATGCCCAGATTGTGCGTCCATTTACAATCCGGTATAGTAACCCTTCTGAAAGAGGAAATATTGTGTATGTTTCAAACAGCATTATTTCTACAACGGGTTCTACAGGAACGGGTGAGGTGCCGCCGTCTGGCACCAGCACGGATAATGGCGGCGCTGGAGTTTATTTAGATGTAGATAATCCCGCGCCGGTTACCCAATTAAATTACGGCAGCACCTGGAATTATTATGCGACCGGGACAGCACCCGCCAATGATATTTCTGCCAATACCTGGAAACAATCAGCCTATACATTAACCGGAACATGGAATACCGGTGGGTCAGGCTCAGGAGCGGGTAAATATGGATTCAACGGGACACAAACAACCTGTTTGCCGAGTGGTTGTACACCGGTTTGTACGCCTGCAGCTAGTTGCATTAAATACACGGGTTATTATTTCAGAAATACGGTAAGCTTTACTGCTGCGGAATTATCAACCACCTATTCAAGCATCCGGTTAAATATCAAAAGAGACGATGGGATTGTTGTTTATATTAATGGGGTTGAAAGAGCCAGAGATAATATGGCGGCCGGTGTGCCCGTTTACGGTACATTAGCTTCTACCGATATCTCCACAGGAACTGCAGAAGATTATACCGTGGATTTAAGTACATCCTTTTTTACAGCAGGAGCAAACACAATTGCTGTTGAGATACATACATTCAAAACAAAATCGACCGACATGTCATTTGACATGCAAATTCAAGGTGTGCCTCTTGACAATTCCGGTACCTTCAGTTCATCCACTTCTAACCTGAATATCGCTTCCTGCTCACAGGTTTTATTTGCCGGTTTATATTGGGGCACCGACCAGGGAACCAGCGGCACGAATACAGCGTGGATGACCGGCGCTGAAAAGAATATTAAATTAAAAATCCCCGGGGCTTCATCTTATACAACCCTTAGTTCACAACAAACAGACTATCACAGTGTAACCCAATCAGTGGGACTAAACCATACCGGTTATTTATGCTTCAAAGATGTTACTTCATTGATTAATACCTTCAGTCCCAATGGTGTGTATGCAGTGGCAGATGTACTTGGGCCTGTTGGAATCAGCAATTCCTGTGGGGGATGGACCCTTGTCATTGTCTACTCCAATCCAACATTACCGCCGAGAAATTTAACTGTATTTGATGGCAGCGCAATCGTTAATGGCGGCGATCCGGCCATAGATATTGGCATCAGTGGATTTTTAACGCCGCCTTCCGGAACTGTAAGTTGTGAATTAGGCGCCGTAGTTTATGACGGCGACAGGGGTTCTTTGGATTCATTTGCATTTAAGCAAAGTGGTGCCGCTTCTTTTTACAATATGGCCACTACTACGATACCATTGAATGGGACTAACGATGCATGGAACAGCAAGATTTCATATAAAGGATCAGTGGTTACAACAAGAAACCCGGCTTACTACAATACATTGGGATACGATGCGTCTGTATTTGACCTCCCCAATACCAGCAACGCGCAATTAGGAAACAGTCAAAGCGCGGCAACCGTCCGCTTTGCATCGCCGAGCGAAAATTATTTTGTTCATGTTTTAACAACCTCTATATCACAGTATGATCCTTCATTTACTTTAGATAAAACGTCAAGCGATGTGAATGGCGGTAGTCTTGTTGGCGGAGATATACTGAGGTATGTACTCACCTATAATAATGTGGGTAATGATGCTTCTATTAATTCTATTATTTACGATAACATTCCGGCAGGAACCAGTTATTCCCCCGGGAGTCTGAAAATTAACGGCGTTTCAAAAACTGATGCTACCGGCGATGATCAGTCGAATTATGATGTGACAAATAACAGAGTTTTATTCCGGATTGGCACCGGCGCCAACTCTTCATCAGGCGGCCTGTTAAACTCCGGCGCAAGCGGCACCGTGCAGTTTGATGTAGTAGTGGCTTCTTCCTGTTCAATATTAACTTGTGGGACAACCGTGAGTAACATAGCAAGAATTGATTATACAGGACAAAGCTCTTTGCAAAACCTTTATGATTCAAGCGGGGTTACAACTTCGGGTTGTCTTGTTTCGCCAGGCTCTGTAATTAATACGGTAGCCAGCGGTTGTTATATACCTGCCGATACATCCCTGGTTAACACCTGTCCTGCTACCAGTGTTACCTTACCTAATGCAAAATATGCCGGTTATTCTTTTTATTCAGCCATGCCATTTACATCTGGTAATCTTTATAATCCTTCAGCCAGTGTAACAGCTACCCATACATACTATGCTTATTTTAGTTCAGGTACCGGCTGTTCGGATACTATCAGAATAAATGTGTATATCAATACCTGTCCCGATATTGATGATGATAATGATGGAATACCCGATTATGTAGAAATAAATCTTCCGGTGGCTACACAGGATGCGGATGGTGATGGTATCCCCAACTGGAAGGATACAGATTACCCTGGCTATACAGATTATAACTCCGATGGCTTTAATGACAATTTTGATCCCGCCGCCGATTCGGATAATGACGGCACCCCCAATTTTCTTGATACAAATTTTCCCGGATTTATTGATAGCAACGGGGATGGCGTGAATGATAATATGGATAAAGACCTGGATGGTATACCCAACAATTACGACCGGGATAGTGATAATGATGGAATACCCGATGTGGTAGAATCAGGCGGAGTGGATGCGAATGGGGATGGAGTAATTGATAATTATACAGATACGGATAATGATGGTTTGTCTCAGAATGTGGATGCAAGTAACACGGGTGTGGCTGGTTCGGGAAATGGACTTGGTGCAGTAGATACTGATAGTGATGGCATTCCCAATTATTTCGATCTGGATAGCGACAATGATGGTATACCCGATGTAGTGGAAGTGTATGGTACGGATACAAATAATGACGGCAAGGTGGATAGTTATACAGATACAGATGGAGATGGTTATTCAGATAGCCTGGATGGTGACGTAGGAAATGATACTGTGGCGGAAAATTCTTCAGCTGCATTACTGCGAACGGGTTCTGATGGTAATAGTGATGGACGTGCCGATTCCTATCCTTATAAAAATATAGATAGTGATTCAAAAGCCAATCCGTACGACCTGGATAGTGATGGCGATGGTATTACGGATGTAAAAGAAGCATTCCCTTCTTCCGATACCAATTATGATGGCCGCGTCGATGGATCGTTTAACAGTGACGGATGGAACACCAATATAGCAGCATTGGGCAGCCTGGGCTTGCCGGATGCAGATGGAACAGGCCGTTCGAATGTTTATGACATTGACTCCGACGATGATGGTATCCCTGATAATATAGAAGGTCAAACGACGGGAGGATACCTGTTACCCAGTGGGTCCGATACCGATAACGATGGAATTGATAACAGTTACGATAACTATAGTGGATTTGGAGGCAATGGTATACCTCCCTTAGATACAGACGGAGATGCTGTGCCCGATTACCGCGATACAGATACCGATGGGGATGGAATATTAGATCTATACGAAGGAAATGATTACAATAGTAATAATGTAATAGATGATGGAGTGGCATTGATTGGTACAGATAGTGATGGTGACGGATTAGATGATTTTTTTGACCTGTTGGGCAATGCAAAAGGCACTTCTGCCAAAATGGGGAATTTTGGTTCATTTACAGGAGACGCGTCTCCAGGTTCCAAAGCTACCGTTCAACGGAATGCATCCTCTGGATGTCCTGGCCAAAGAGACTGGCGATGTATATCCTACATTTTGAATTGTAATATCATCTCTTTTAAAGCGGTACTGTTGGGAAAAAGAGTACAGCTTGACTGGTCAGCCTTATGCCAGCAGGAAGTTGATTATTTTATTGTTGAGAGAAGCCGGGATGGTGTAAATTTTAGTTACCTGGATTTGGTTAAGGTTATGCCGAATGCCAACGGGGTAGTTGGTTACCACGATTCAGATGATGTTTCTTCCGTTAAAGAAGCAGTCATTTATTACAGGCTGAAATCAGTTGCATCAACAGCTAAGGTTTCATATAGTAATACCGTATCTGTGCTGCTTACTTATAATTCCGGTGCCGGTATTCAAATAGTTCCTAACCCGGTTAAAGATCAGCTGAAAGTAACCATTGTTTCTGTTAAAAAAGGGGTAGCCGAAGTACAGGTATTTGACGAAAACGGCAAAATATTGATCAATGCTTCAGAAAATATTTTACCTGGTAATAATTTCTTAGGGTATCCGCAAACTGAAGGATTTCCTAACGGTATCTATTATCTGCGTATAAAGCTGGATGAAAATATTATCACGAGGAAATTCAATAAACTGAAGTAGATACTTATTAGCTCAATAACCGGATATTTTAATTAATTCCACGAAGTGCTGAGAAAGGTGAGGGTGGTCTTATTGGTTCCTACCCCTTACGTTCTCCGCATCCCTTGCGCCCTTTAGGTAAAATATCAGTTTTGAGACAGCCTCATTGATTTAAGCCTCGGAAAATCTTCAATCTGCATTCTGAATCCGAAAACTTTCGGATCTGAATTCCGTTCCGGGCCAGTGAAATATTACTTTTGAGGCGGCCTCTTTTTATCCATTATCCCTGGATAAATTCATTTTACATTTGCATCCATGTATACCTTGAGGAAATCGCTGGGGCAGCATTTTTTAAAAGATGAAAATATCTGTAAAAAAATCATAGTCGCCTTGCAGCAGCATTCTTTTAACCGTTTGGTGGAAGTAGGGCCTGGTGGCGGTGCTCTTACAAAATATCTTTTGCAGATCGATGCGATTGACTTTAAAGCCGTAGAGCTGGATGACGAAAAAGTAGACTATCTTCTATTGAATTATCCTCAATTAAAAGGGAAAATTATTCACCGGGATTTTCTTGAAATGGATAAACCATTTGATGATCCATTTACTGTTATCGGAAACTTCCCCTACAATATCTCTTCACAGATACTTTTTAAAATACTGGAGTGGAAAGATGAGGTAGAATGTGTAGTGGGCATGTTTCAGAAAGAAGTGGCGCAAAGGGTGGCTGCAAAGGAAGGAAATAAGGTATATGGGGTTATCAGCGTCCTGGTACAGGCTTTTTTTAGAATAGAATATCTTTTTGAAGTCAGTGAGGGGAGTTTTCAACCACCTCCTAAAGTCAAAAGTGCTGTCATCCGGTTGGTACCGAACAAAGAAAAATTAATCATGAAGAGCGAGAAGGATTTCTTTTTATTGGTGAAAACGGCATTCAACCAGCGTAGGAAAAAATTGCGGAACGCCGTAAAAAGTTTGTTTGATACCGCTGAATTGGACGATGATTTGTTTGACAAAAGAGCGGAACAGTTAACGGTACAGGAATTTGCGGCATTAACCTTCAGAATGAACCGCCCATGATAAATTGTCATCCTTATTACAGGATAAAGAGAAAAATAAATATCGTAAAAAATCTGTCCATTTTGATCAATAAATTATTTCGGGTAAAATGAAAAAAGCCATTATAACAGCAAAAGTTCATGATCATTTATTAAATCGTTTAAAAGAAAGCGGCTATGAAATAGCGTACCAGCCTGGAATCAGTTATGAAGAATTAAAAGGCCGTGTTGATGATGCAGAAGGATTGATAATGACAACCCGGTTTAAAATTGATAAGGCGATCATCGATAAAGCGGCCGGGCTTAAATGGATCGGAAGATTAGGCAGCGGTATGGAGCATATAGATGTGAAGTATGCGGAAAGTAAAGGAATAAAATGTGTAAGCAGTCCGGAAGGCAACCGTAATGCGGTGGCTGAGCATGCGCTTGGCTTAGTGTTAAACCTGATGAACAAAATCTCTTCCTCTTGCAGTGAAGTGCAGGAAGGTAAATGGATCCGCGATGCTAACCGTGGAACAGAGCTGTTTGGAAAAACAGTTGGCATCATTGGTTATGGAAATACGGGCAGTGCTTTTGCGGCGTTATTAAAATCTTTTAATGTTACCGTGCTTGCTTATGATAAATATAAATTTGGTTTTGGTGGAGAATATGTAAAAGAAGCGAGTTTGGAACAGATTGGGAGGTATGCGGATGTAATAAGCTTTCATGTAGCCCTGACAGAAGAAACTTTTCATATGGCGGACAAAAAATTCTTTGATTCGTTACAGGAGAAGCCTTGGCTATTAAATACTTCCCGGGGAAAAGTGGTGGACGAGCATGCACTTATTGCCGCATTAAAAGAAAACAAAATTGCAGGTGCCGGGCTGGATGTGATGGAAAATGAAAGACTGGACACTTATTCAGCGGAGGAAAACGAAAAATTGCATTGGCTTTCAACCCAGCCAAATGTAATTGTCACGCCCCATATAGCGGGATATAGACAGTAAGCTATAAAAAAAATGAGCGAAGTCCTTGCCGATAAAATTAAAAATAAAAAAAAAAA
>JAOQAL010000725.1 GCA_025963615.1 Chitinophagaceae bacterium
TTAGCCAAATCGAGTTATGGGCCTTTACTGCTTCGAAAGTTTTTCATTTGAGAAGCAATTAGGCTAAAGCCAATACAGCTTACTTTATTTAATCCCTGCCCTAAAGGACAGGGCAATCAAAATCAAAATATCCTTCAATTTATTTGCTGTCTTCCTGAAAGAAAGAAGATTAAAAACACAATATCGAAGCCGGATGCCTGTCATTCCGACGGATTCATTAAACGGGTTTCATTTGTTTTTTGGATGACAGTATGAGTTGGTGTCCGTTGGTTGGCCAAAAAATAAGAGCGGAGAAATAAACAGGCGGGTACAATTTGAAAAAAAGAGAAAAAAGAATATTGGCAACACAATACGGTACTCATTGAAAAACAATATGTTTATCTATATGTCATTCCGAAAGCAACCGACGCCGAACAAAGATTCAAAACCCGGTAACAAAAAATCAATCCCATGCGTCTAACCCGTGACGACGTCTTAAAACCATCACTATGCTCAAAAACTATTTCAAAATCGCCTTTAGAAATATCATTCGCCACAAAGCCTATTCTTTAATTAATATTTCAGGATTGGCCATTGGCATGGCTTGCAGCATCCTGATTTTTTTGTGGGTGCAGAACGAGTTAAGCTATGACCGGTTTCATGCCAATGCTAACCAGGTTTACCGCATAACCTGTAACGCCGGCGATTTCAAAGCTGCCGTGAACCCGGCAGGCATGCCCGCCGGGCTGAAAGCAGAAATGCCCGTGATAAAAAACTTCGTCCGGTTAAGCCATCAGTCAACTAATTTATTTGAAGTAGGCGATCACAAATTCGAAGAAAAGCGGGTATTCTATGCCGACTCAACCTTTCTTGAAGTGTTTTCTTTTCCATTCGTGAAAGGAAATCCCAAAACAGCGCTGGAGCAGGCGGATGCTGTATTGATTACCGAAGATATGGCAACTAAATATTTTGGAAAGGAAGACGCCTTGGGTAAACAGTTGCGCAAGGATAATGGTAAAAATGTGATAGTAACAGGAATACTGGCCAATATCCCTTCCAATTCACACCTGCAATTCGATTTTATTCTGCCGATGTCATCCATAGCACAATCTGACTATGATTTAAGAACCAATGTATGGGACAATTTTAACTATTATACCTATGTCCAGCTTGATAAGAATTTTATTCCAACGGCTGTATCCCTGGCAGGATTGAATAACCAGATGAACAAAATTTATAAAAAACATGTGAATGAGACTGAACTGAAAGTTGCGTTTCAACTACAGCCCTTAACCAGTATTCATCTTCATTCTAACTTACAGGTAGACCTAACCGGGCATGGGAATGTACAATACGTGAATATATTTTTTATAGTTTCCATTTTTATTCTTGTAGTAGCTTGTATCAATTTTATGAACCTGGCTACGGCCCGGTCGTCACGCAGGGCCAAGGAAGTTGGTTTGCGTAAAGTGGTAGGGGCAGGACGCAAACAGCTTATCGGGCAATTTCTAGGGGAGTCCTTACTTATTTCTTTTTTTGCTTTATTATTAGCTATTGGAATTGTATTGTTATTTCTCCCCGTATTCAATACCATATCGGAGAAAACGCTCTCTATTCATTTCCTGGATGGAAAGCTTATGCTAGGCCTGCTTGGCATAGCAGCAGCTACCGGCCTGATCTCTGGCAGTTACCCTGCATTGTTTTTGTCTGGCTTTAAACCGGTAAAAGTGCTGAAAGGAAATATGAAATCAATGGGAGGTAATCTGTTATTCCGGAATGCCCTGGTAGTTACACAATTTATTGTTTCGTTCGTGTTGCTGGAAGGGACCGTAGTTGTTTACTAACAGCTACAATTTTTAAAAAACAGGATCCTGGGTTTTGAAAAAGAAAACCTGTTGTATATGCCCATGACGGGTGATATGTGGAGCAGGCAACCGGCGCTGAAAACGGAACTGAAACAGAATCCGCTTACCACTGATTTTACAATTATTTCCGACCTGCCCACCAATCTTACCAGTGGCACCGTCAATGTGCAATGGGAGGGAAAAGATCCTAAATCACAAACCGTTTTTCCTTCAATGGATGTAAACGAAGATTTCATTGATGTTTTCCAGATGAAAATATTAAGTGGGCGAAGCTTTTCCAGGGAATTTACAGCCGATTCAAACAACTATATCCTGAATGAAAAAGCCCTGCAGGTAATGGGAATGAAAGTGACTAACGCTGTGGGCAAACCGCTTTCCTTTGGGGGTACCAAGGGAACTATTATTGGGGTAGTAAAGGATTTTAATTTCAAGCCTATCCAGCAATCTATCGAACCGTTGATCTTACGATTGAACCGGTACGGGGGTAATGTGGTGGTAAGAACAAAACCGGGCAGCACGGAAGCAACGATCAAAGTACTGGGAAAAATAAGTCAGCAACTCAATCCGTCCTATCCGTTTAACTATAATTTCC
The DNA here is from genome assembly GCA_025963615.1 of Chitinophagaceae bacterium. Taxonomy (GTDB): domain Bacteria; phylum Bacteroidota; class Bacteroidia; order Chitinophagales; family Chitinophagaceae; genus JAFDYH01. The sequence goes on from JAOQAL010000725.1 coordinate 2,437, forward strand.
TCGACAAAGACCTGGCGAATCTTTACAAAGGCGAACAACAACTCGGCAGCCTGTTCAATATATTTGCCATACTGGCTATTTTTATTTCCTGTATGGGACTTTACGGATTATCCGCATTCATGGCCGAACAACGAACCAAAGAAATAGGTGTGCGCAAAGTATTGGGCGCATCCGTATTCAATATTGTCTATTTATTGTCTACAGGTTTTACCAGGCTAATCCTTATTGCCACGGCTATAGCGATCCCGGTCTCCTGGTTTGCTATCAACAGTTGGCTGGATGGCTTTGCTTACCGCATTCACGTCAGCTGGATTATTTTTCTGATTGCTTCTCTGGCAGCCTTAGCTATTGCATGGTTAACCGTCAGTTATGAGTCTGTAAAAGCAGCGGTGGCGAACCCAGTGAAGTCGCTGCGAACGGAATAACTTCCGGTTAGGCACCGGCATTTTAAAATAAAGGGGTGGTAAGGGGATTTTATGAACCAGGTGAAGGATATGGATTTGGCTGATAGTCCAGCAAATTGAGGACATTTGCGTTGTTAAACCAGCACGTATCATTAGCCGATCGTACCCTTTACGTAGCGAAGAAAATCGGCTATACGTAATGAAACGAAAGATGGTTTCATAAAATGTATAACCTATAACTCTGCAAACATGCTTAAGAGTTATTTCAAAACTGCCTGGCGCCATATCATAAGAAGCAAGGGTTACAGCTTACTTAATATTTTGGGTCTTGCCACCGGTATGGCGGTGGCCTTGCTGATTGGTCTTTGGGTGTATAATCAATATTCGTACGATAAATTCCTTCCAGACTATCAGCAGTTGTACCGGGTGCAGCGGAATTTCAACAGCAATGGTGACACCCTCACGTTCCCTACTACGTCTTTAAAATTGGCAGATGTGTTGCGTAATCAGGTTCCCGAAATTGAATATGTTGCTGAAAGCGACTGGATGGGATCTCATGGCCTGATGGTGGAGAATAAGAAATTTTATATGAAAGGAGCCCAGGTTGGCGGTGATTTTTTAAAAATGTTTCAATACCCTTTGCTGCAAGGGAATGCCAATACAGTTTTGAAGGACACGTATTCCATCGTGCTTACACAATCAACCTCCAAAGCATTGTTTGGTAATGAAAACACCATTGGCAAAATGGTTCGATTCGATAATAAAAACGATCTGAAGGTAACCGGAATCCTGGAGGATTTACCTGCAAACTCATCCTTTCAGTTTAATTTTTTGGTTCCATTTAGTTATTATGAACAAACTGAAGCCTGGGTAAAACAAGCGCGGACAGAAAATTTTGGCTGGAACGATTTTCAACAATTTGTTCAACTAAAGCCGGGTACAAGCTATGCCCAGGTGGCACATAAGATAAAAGACATTGAAAAAACAGAGCAGGAAAATACCAACGCTATGAATTCTGAGGTCATCCTGCAACCACTTCAAAACTGGCACCTCTATTCCAAATATGAAAACGGGAAAGAAACCGGAGGCTTCATAATTTATGTACGGATGTTCAGTATTATTGGTGCCCTGGTATTGGTGATCGCCTGTATTAATTTTATAAATCTTACTACAGCAAGGTCTGAAAAAAGAGCTAAGGAAGTAGGTGTGAGAAAAGCAATTGGGTCGGAACGAAAAGACCTGATTTTTCAATTCTTAACGGAATCTTTTTTACTCACTTTTATTGCGTTTTTATTTGCAATTGTAATTGTGCAATTAGCATTGTCTCCCTTTAATACACTCACAGGAACCCGTATAAGGATACCGTTTTCAAGTCCTGTTTTTTGGACTGTGATGACCGGCTCTGTTTTGATCACTACACTCATAGCAGGCAGCAGGCCTGCCTTTCATCTCTCATCATTCAACCCCGTGAAAGTTCTTAAAGGCAATCTACAGGTTGGTAAAGCGGCGTCCCTGCCAAGAAAGATACTGGTAGTGATCCAGTTCAGTTGTTCCATTGCGTTAATCATAAGTACGATGGTTATATACAGGCAAATTCAATATGCAAAGGACCGGCCTACTGGCTACAATATAGACCGTCTCCTGATGACGGATTTGAACAGCGACCTAGTCCATCAGTATACCGCAATTAAAAATGAATTGATACAAAAAGGTATTGCGGAAAGCGTCACGGCCGCGTCAAGTCTGGCAACCGGCATTGGCTGGCATTCGGATATCGGCAACTGGCCTGGTAAAAAAGCCGGTGAAACAGTCGAAATGGGAACCATTCAAATTGCGGAAGATTATTTTAAAACCCTGGGGATATCCATGAAATCGGGCCGGGATTTTTCATCGCATGCAGATACGGCAAATGTCATTTTCAATGAAACGGCCATCAAGCGCCTGCGACTGGAACAACCCATAGATCAAACTATTACCTGGCAAGATCATCCATACAGAATAGTTGGCGTTGTCAAGGACGCCCTGATGTTATCGCCTTTTGAACCTGCGGAACCAACGATGTTTCTCTATCATCCTTCTTATGAAAATTTTCTTTTGTATCGTTTGTCGCCCGATATAAATACGCAGGAAGCCATTATAAAATTGACTGACGTCTTCAATAAGTACAATCCTGCTTTCCCATATACCTATCAATTCGCTGATCAAAGTTATGCGGCAAAGTTTGACCTTGAAGTGCTGATCGGGAAATTGGCAGGAATCTTTGCAGGGTTGGCCATTTTCATTTCATGCCTCGGTTTATCCGGGCTCGCGGCATACATAGCGGAGCAACGTACCAAAGAAATCGGTATCCGCAAAGTATTGGGTGCCTCAGTATCACAGGTATGGTTATTGCTTTCAAAAGATTTTCTCGTATTGGTAATAATAAGTTGTTTTGTTGCGTCACCGGTTGCACTGTATTTTTTACAGGATTGGTTGCATAAATATTCATATCGAATCACCATCGGCCCGGGCGTGTTTATAGTAGCTGCGGTAATGGCACTGATCATCACACTACTTACAATCAGTTTCCAGGCAATCAAAGCGGCAATAGCAAATCCGGTAAAGAGTTTGAGAACAGAGTAAAGCGTATAGCATGTTTAAAAATTATTTCCAAACTGCCTGGCGCAACCTGATGAAGGATAAAACATTTTCTTTCATCAACATTACAGGACTTTCTATTGGCATCGCTGCAGGTCTCTTGATTTTACAGTATATAAGTTTTGAATTAAGCTACGACCGGTTCAATACAAACCTGGCTGATCTCTATCGGGTAATCAACGACCGTTATCAAAACGGCCGGTTGATACAACATGGCACGGCCACGTATTCTGCTATTGGCAAAGCGCTGAAAGAGGATTATCCGGAAGTAGAGAACAACAGCCGGGTGGAATTCTTGCCACAACCAGTCATTATTTATGACAATAAGATAATGGATGTGCAAAATGGATTAGCGGTAGATAATTCATTTCTTTCCATGTTTTCTTATCAGCTGGTGG
>JAOQAL010000584.1 GCA_025963615.1 Chitinophagaceae bacterium
GACCCTCGCTCTCTACGGTTCAATACACGATCCGGAGTATATAGTAGGTCCTGGTCCGGACACTGCTGCCATCTTCGGCGGAATCCTTGAAATCATCGTGGCCCTCGCCGGCATCGGCACTGCCGTCGCCCTGTACCCGGTAATAAGAAAGCAGAACGAAGGTCTTGCGCTGGGCCTTGTTGCCTCCAGGATCCTGGAAGCCAGTACCATGTTCCTCGGCGTGGCCTTCCTTCTGTCGGTAGTGACCTTGCGGCAGGAAGGAGCCGGTGCCAGTGCGGTGGTCGCTGGCCATGTGCTTGTAACCCTTTATGATCGCATCTTCCTGCTCGGACAAAGCTTCCTGCCAGCCTTGAACGACTTATTGTTGGGCTTCCTGCTTTACCAGTCACGCCTTGTGCCCCGGGGCCTTTCCCTGATTGGAATTATCGGAGCGGTTCCGCTAATAGCTGGCTATATCGCCGTGCTGTCCGGTCTCATTGGGCAACATGCCCCTTTAGCAGGGTTGGCCGCATTACTGGTCGCACTATTTGAATTTTCGCTGGGCATCTACCTGGTCGTTAAAGGTTTCAAGCCTTCGCCCATCACAGCCGGTAGGTGATGCCATTCTATTCGCAATACCAATTGGCATAAATTAAATTATGAAATAACGCATCATGAATAAACTTCAATAATAGGAGTTTCATGAAAGGGGCAGGGTTCCATATTATTCCAACTAAATTGAAAGTTTGTTAAAGGTTTGTACCCGGGTTTCATAATTGGCTTTTTTTGAAGAAAATCCAGGACGATACAAATTGCTGCTATATTTGTCAACGGTAGATGGCTTAATAGAACTAAGCTAAATACCATGCTTTCAAAGAGTAAATAACGCAACTGTTCGTTTAAATTCAGTAACATATTAAATCAGTCTGCAATGAAAAAGCCAGTCATATTTTTAGTAGTCGTCCTTTGTGCGTTGAATATCCGGGCACAGGAACTAAAGCCCGTATTATACAAAGATGCTGAGCAGAAGCTCAATGGATTTGTGACAAGGAATGCCGGGAAAAAATTGCCGGGTGTATTAATACTTCCTGCCTGGAAAGGAATTGATGACGAAGCAAAAAATGCAGCAATTGAACTGGCAAAACAGGGATATATAGCATTTGTCGCTGATATATATGGCGAAGGAAATATTCCAGCCGACAATGCAGCAGCGGGAAAAGCGGCGGGTGCTTACCGGAAAGACTATGGGGCTTACCAGAAAAGAATTGATCTGGCCTTGCAGCAGTTGAAGATAGCAGGAGCGGACGATAGCAGGTTAGCTGTGATCGGCTATTGTTTTGGAGGAACGGGCGCATTGGAAACTGCGCGCGCAAACTTTCCTGTAAAAGGAGTTGTATCGATTCATGGAGGATTGGGGAAAGACAGTACAAGACCAAACGGTCCCTTAGCCACAAAGATATTAGTTGAAAACCCGGCTGAGGATGGTGGGGTAACTCCGCAAATTATGGATAACCTGAAAAAAGAAATGAATGAAGGAAAAGCAGACTGGCAGATTATTACCTACGCTTATTCCAAACATACTTTTACAGATCCAAAGTCTCCGGATTATAATGAAGTCATGGCCAAACGGGCCTGGGCTCATACGCTGCTGTTCCTTGGAGAAGTGTTAAAGCCATGATGGGTGTAACTCGGAGTTACAATATCTTTATGTCAATCATTTCATCAACGGCTCCCTTCCAATCCCAGTCATAATAAAATTTTAAAGCCCCTTCAGAGGTATAGATTTCCGGCAGGTTGGGGTCAAGTGCCTTAGCCGCTTCAATGGCAGTTCTTGCTTCGTTAATTATTTCTTTTTGAGAGGCTGTTGAAAAAAGGCTCTGCACAATTTTATCGTTAGCAATAGCGGCATAAGCCGCCGCATATTTTGGATCAATGCGAATAGCTTCCCTGAAATGAGATAATGCTTTTTCCGATTCTTCTGCTGTCGAGCCATAGCTCAAATATCTTCCTTTGAGGTATTCTGCATAAGCCTGGGGATTTACAGGCTTATTTTGTTGTATCCCTTTTGATTTATCTAAAAGTGTAATCCGCAATGGATTTATTAATGAAGTAATAATGGAATCCTCAACCTGGGAAATATCGTCACCCGTCATTTCATATTTGTTTCCCCAAATCTGGTTTTGATTGGCGGCATCCACCAACTGACAACTTAAGTAATATACACCACCGTTTTGCTGTAATTGCCCGGTGAGCACTACATCCGCGTTCAGTATTTTTTTTAAATTGTTTATGCTTTTGGATGAATCTGCTAATTTGAATGTAGCCGAACGGGCAAACACTTTTACTCCTGGGAAAGCGGAAAGCCGGTTGATCAGGTTTTCTGGTATACCATCTGATAAGTAAAGGAGTGAAGAATCTTTTTGCAGGTTTTCAAATGGAAGAATTGCCAGCGATCTGGGAGCAGCGGACAGATTTTTATTAAAGAAAAAATTCCGGGTAAGAAATATAGCTACAGTTAAAACTATCGCAGTAACGGCAAAGATTACAATGCGTTGTTGGTTATTCCCTTTTATTTTTTTCAGCTTGCCCTGCATTGCATCTCTTTTGGGCACAACAAATCCCGGGTTGGCGATGGCAAATACTTCAACAGCCTCTCCAACATTTTTAAGCTCAAATGACCCAAGCGAAATAAGTTGGAATTCGGCATTGTTTTTAATCTGGTCACGGATGCTTTTCGACAGGAGGATGGATGAGCCGACTCCCAGGGTTTCTATTCTTGAAGCGATATTTACACCATCGCCGTATACATCATCATTTTCAAAAACTACTTCGCCAAGGTGTATACCTATTTTTAACTGGAAATTTTTAGTGGCATTACAGGCTTCCTGGATTTTCATGGCTGCATTCACCGCATCAGAGGCAGAATTGAAACTTGCCATGACTCCGTCACCCAATTCTTTTATCCACCGGCCATGGTATTGTTCAATGATTGGTTTTTGAATCTGCCTGTTTTTACTAAGTAATTCAAACGCTTTTTTTTCATCATCACCCATCAAAGCAGTATACCCGACAATATCAGTGAACATGATGGCAGCGAGCTGGCGCGTTTGTGTCATGTATTTTGGTTAATCTTTGTATTTGTCGAAGCTCTTTCTGTGAATATGGTTGAAATACCAGGACGCACAACGGTTCGGGCATGGCCGCAGTGGGGTAATTTTGAAAACTGTCAGCCGAATTTAGCACTAAAGGTTCATAGAAGAACAATCGTTGATATTTGCTCGTCAACCCCCATTGAGCCAGTACCATGTTGTGCGTTCGTGCTTTTATTTTTGCCAGTTAACGGCAGAATATTTTAACTGAGCATTGAGCGAAACAAATGGAAGGCTTAGAAAAATAAAAAAGTATAAGTGAATCCTGAGAGTTAGCTGCATACGATGAAATGATTGACATAAGATATTGTAACTCTGAGTTACGACCATCATGGCTTTAACACTTCTCCCAGGAACAGCAGTGTATGAGCCCAGACCCGTTTGGCCATGACTTCATTATAATCCGGAGACTTT
>JAOQAL010000643.1 GCA_025963615.1 Chitinophagaceae bacterium
ATTAGTGAGTGAAGAAGTGAAGTTGCTTGCCAATATTCAGCTTCTCAAGACAACATTGGTGCCTGCCGATACTACGATTCAGCTATTGCAGGCTTTTTAATACAATTATTTAAAAAAAGGGAATAAAGAAATGAATTGTTGGACCTGTATTCAAGGAGCGTGGTGGGCTTGAAGAGTGAAATCAATTAAACAAGCGGAGCGGTAATTTTCTCTATTGATTCAATTACATAATCGGCGCATAACATTTGCCCGGATATTGGTGTTTTTGAATATTATCCCGAAGGTTGGTACTCACTCTAACTATTCCTTTCATCTATAAATTTATCTACGTGACTTGTTTATTTTCCAAACGTGAGTATGGATATCCGACTCGAAATTTTATGAAAAGGGGATAATGATTTTCTTTTTTACAGGGTTTGTGGGAAGAGTTTTATGGCAGATGATTCGTGGAGGCACGAACCAAGGTGTAAAAATTTGGCAGCAAAAATACAATGTATGCTATAAATCAAAATTCGGACTTGAAATAAATTCTATCGGGATTTCAGCCGCGGTACAAGTTTTCTCGCGGACTATCAGGTTCAATATGCACCAGTACGTTCTGTACTCTTGGTTCGGCATTCATAATGGAATCTTTTACATCATGCCCTATTTTATGCCCATTGGCCACGGTTAACTCCCTGTTAACTATGACATGGATATCTACATAATAGACACTGCCTGTTTTCCTAACGTAAGTTTTTTCTATTTCAATCACTCCTTTTACTGACATGGCTACAGATTTTATTTCTTCTATTATTTTCCCGTCGGGCGAGGCATCCATCAATTCATCAATTGCCGGGCGGGCAATTTTGTAGGCATTAATTAATATAATCCCTGAAGCTGCTAAAGCGGCGCAATCATCCGCCACTTCAAAGCCTTTTCCTCCAATCAGGGAGATACTGATTCCAATAAAAGCTGCGGCGGATGTAATGGCGTCACTTCGATGATGGAAGGCGTCTGCCTTTACACCATGACTGTCAATTTCATTTCCTACTTTATTTACCCATCTCGCAAGTCCTTCTTTAACTACAATGACCAGTATTAATATCCAAAGGGTATACGCCGCGGGCGATTTATGCGGTGTGATAATATTGATAATACTTGCATGACTAATGATACCGGCTGCCAGGAGAAGCCCTAAAGAAATTACTAAAGCCGCCAGCGATTCGGCTTTTCCGTGACCATAAGGGTGGTCTTTATCAGGAGGTTTCAACGCTGTTTTCAAACCAAGTAACAGGACTCCGGATGTGAACACATCGGCAATTGATTCAATTGCATCTGCGATCAGCGCATACGAATTGCCTAGTATACCTGTAATCCCTTTGATGATAGCCAGTGCAATGCTTACAAAAATCCCAATAACGGTAGAGCGAATTCCTTTTGTGGTTGGCTGCATACTCTTTTCGTAATTATTTTCAATCACTTTGTTATAAAATGGGCAAAGGTATTGTTGTTTTTTAAATATTATCAGGGGATATTTACTCACTTTAAAAATAGCTTCATTTGTAAATTTATATCCGCCTGACTTGTTTATTTTTTTAATGCGGCTGGGGTATGGATTGAAGAAGTTTACGGCTTGTTTTTAAAAAATATAAACAAACAATACCTGATAGGGATAGTACATGATGAATGGGAAATATAGGTTAGAAAGTCCGTTTGGAAAGGACAGGGTGCAGTCCATATTGAAAATAGTACTTGCACTTTTAGTGTTAGGATAGCATTTTTTGTGTCTGGAAGGAAATTGGATATGTTATTCGTTTTTCGCAAAGAGCTATCCAAACTTACATATATTTAATTGTTGGCTTAGATGATTAACTCAAAGCAGATGAAACTTTTTTTCTTACTATTATTTATTAGTTTGATTTTTCTGTCAAAGAACTCATTCACTCAAGATAGTCTTCTATATCAAACTTTTTTGGAAGGCAAGGTTCAATTGAAAGTTCCCGGGAGCTTTCGGGAATTGTCGCAACCTGAGATCCAAAAAAAATATTTGAGTTTGGAATATTATCCGTCTGTCGAATTAGCCGATTCCGGAGGCCAGACGAGCATAAAAATTATTGTAACTGCTGATAAGGTTAATGATAAAGAGGTTGGTCGGTATAAAGGGTGGAGAGTTAGTCGAATGCTCAAAGACACTACTCTGCGGGTTATTTCGCATGATTATATTCAAATCAATCATAAAAAGGTTGGGATAATAAAAGTCATATACCCCAGCCTAGAGAACTACTCTCATTACTTTTTTACAAGTTTTGACGGTCGACTGCTTCTGGTAATAGTTGAATGCCTGGAGCCCCAGAAGTCCCATTGGGAAAAGACATTTGATAAGATTATGAATTCATTGATAATTCGATAACCGCTTCGGCCAATATGAGTTCAGCAAGCGGGCCGAATAAATCCTCCTGATAGTGCGGCCATCGGTTATATTGAGCTGACCAAGCACGGATAAAGTAGTAGAAGAGTCAGATATCTTACTTGATTTTATGTACAAATGCCTGGTTTCACCGGGTTCTAATGAATGTATTCCAGTTTTTGCATCAAGTTGAAATGATCTTTTAGAGTACAACACGCAACAATGGCGTGCTTCTTTCATGAATCCTAAAACAAAATGGAATTTTTTCCACCCGCCGTGCCTGCCTTTGTGCCGTTGCAAGGTTACGGCCGCCGGAGACCAGCGGACAAGGGCGGGATCAGGGAACCTATGTGGTTACTTTTATTTTGAACCACATGAGAAATATAGGCACATAGGTTAACACATAGACTCAGCATTTCTCTTACTTTTTTTGTGGAGTATTAGTTTGCTTCAATGATAGTAGTGGATAATTCAGGACATTAACGATAATCAAAAGTTTGGGGAATTTTCTAACTCTTTACTCAACTAATCGCCCCATATTTTCCCCAGCAGGCGCCTTACTCAATTTACAAGCGTTAGGGCAATGTATTAACATTTATTACCGCCTTAATAAGTTTACATTACGTTAATGCAGGTTGTTCTACCAGCATTTAAACAAATAAAATGTCAAATACTATAATAGTTCATGAGTCTGGCAAGCTGATGATATCAAACGAAGTAGAAACGGGTAAACAAATGAACGCTTTGGTTTATAAAGGTCCCGGAAAAAAAGCATGGGAAAAAAAACCAAAGCCATCTGTTCTTGAACCCACAGATGCACTTGTAAAAATCTCTAAAACTACTATTTGTGGAACTGATCTTCATATATTGAAAGGTGATGTTCCTGAAGTGACCGATGGGCGTATTTTAGGTCATGAGGGAGTTGGCATTATTGAAGAAGTGGGCACTGCCGTAACAGAATTTAGAAAAGGTGACCATGTTTTGATTTCCTGTATTTCTAACTGTGGTAAATGTGCTTCCTGCAAAAAGGGAATGTATTCGCACTGTGAAAAGGGCGGCTGGATATTAGGCCACCTGATTGATGGTACACAGGCAGAGTATGTAAGAATACCATTTGCGGACAATAGCCTTTATCATATTCCTGAGAATGCAGATGAAGAAGCATTAGTGATGTTAAGTGATATATTGCCTACTGCTTTTGAGTGTGGAGTTATAAACGGACAGGTAAAGCCCGGTGATACGGTTGCTATTATAGGCGCCGGGCCCATCGGGTTGGCAGCATTAATCACCGCCCAATTTTATACCCCGGCGGAAATTATCATGATTGATATTGATGATAACCGTTTAGAAGTTGCTCTGAAATTTGGAGCCACTCAAACTATTAACAGCAATAATGAAAATGCGGTTGAAAAAATAATGACCCTTACGGAAAAAAAAGGCGTTGATACAGCGATTGAAGCCGTTGGTATTCCTGCAACATTTGAGTTATGCGAATTAATTATTGGCGCGGGAGGACATATTGCTAATGTGGGTGTTCATGGGAAAAGTGTAAGCCTTCATTTGGAAACATTGTGGGCAAAAAATATTACCATCACTACACGCCTTGTAGATACGGTAACAACACCCATGCTGTTAAAAACAGTAGTATCGAAAAAATTAGATCCTGCTAAATTAATTACTCATCGTTTTGCATTAAAGGAGATTGTAAAAGCCTATGATGTTTTTCAGAATGCAGCAAAGGAGAAAACGCTGAAAGTCATTTTGACGAATGAATAATTGCATTAAATATTGCCTGTTTGACTAGAAGTTGTATCAGCTCCATATTATGCAGGTTGCCAGGCCTGCTTTTTAGCCATGTATAGAATTAAACCCGGCAGGGAAAATTACACAAGTAACCCCGGGTCGCAGCTTTTGCATCTGATTTGCAAAATATAACCCAACAGGTTGTTTCAGCTCAGTATTATTCAAACTCCATACTGTCACGGCTTCATCGTAGCCCATTTTAAAAAGATTTTACAATAATTAAAACAGGAATTGGCGCAATGCGTAAATTAGAGTACTGGCGAAAACAATATAATAGTCCGCAGTAACTTAATAAATACACAATGGAAAAAATCAAAGAAGAAGTCTATAGCAAAATAGACAACGCCCTTTACAATGCAGAGGGTGACATCTGGTGGAAGCCTGATACTATTTTGCATCTCCTAAAAACTTCCATTAATCCCTGGAGAGTTGGCTATTCAAGAAACATTATTAAAAAGCTTGGGATTGACCCAAAAGGCAAATCTGCACTTGTAGT
>JAOQAL010000671.1 GCA_025963615.1 Chitinophagaceae bacterium
TAAACTGATTAATGAATTTCTCAGAGCTTACATATAATACCACCTTATTAGGATGTGCTCTTTTTACCTCATTACCTATTGCCTGGGCAAGATGCGTTTTCCCAAGTCCGACCCCCCCATATAATACCAGGGGATTGAATGAATTGGCACCCGGCTTCTCCGCTACGGTTTTTCCGGCACGACGGGCTACCCGGTTGCAATCACCTTCAATAAAAGCATCAAATGTATAGATATGATTCAGCTGCGGGTCTATCTGCATTTTCTTCAGACCCGGTATCACGAACGGATTCTTGACTGGATTATTTATAACTAATGGAAAATCCATTTCATTATTGGAATATGTTTTAAACCCCTGACCCGGCACATCCATTGTCAATGGTTTATTATTATTATTTCCACTGTCAACCATGATCCGGTATTCAAGAGCTGCATCTTTCCCCAATTCTCTCTTCAAAGTCTTTGCCAATAAATTAACATAGTGCTCTTCGAGGTACTCGAAAAAAAATTGACTGGGTACTTGTATGACCAGCGTATTATTTTTTATTACTACTGGCTTAATGGGTTCAAACCAAGTTTTATAATGCTGCCACTCAACAATATCCTTGATGATCTTTAAACAATTCGTCCAGACTTTTTCAGCGTTTTTGTCCATTACTATCAAAGCAGTTTTTTTATCCGGGTTTATATTATGGTTCGTTAAAAGTTTTTAGTTTTTCACAGATGTGGAAAAGTATGACAGGACGGCGAATATCTATAAATCTTTTCTAAAAAAAAATTTTTATTAGTCTCTTTTTAAATAAAGAAAAAAGTATAATAAAAAATGATTTTCTCTAAGTGATTTTATAAAAATAAAAAATAAAAAAGTTTAAATTCAGTCAACCAGGGTTGTACAATTTTTTTACGGCGGCGCATTCATCAGGATACAAATAAAAGAAATTACGGAATCAAAAAATAATCGTATAACAAGATTCAAACCCCGGTCCTCTATTCCGTACTCTTTGAAGATAAAGTTATTTTGTATGCATAACAAAACTTTTTAAGATTTTTATTTGCTGCAAAAAAACCATATTTTTTGCAATGCATTCAAACTGCGAAAACAGGCTCTGCTTTTACAAACCGTTGAAATAAGCCTTTTGGTCATATTTCATTTAAAGTCAAGCGGAAAATATTTTTTATTCATCTTTACAGGTATTACGGGATAAAAACCTGTCACTATGCAAAAGACTATTTCGCTTAAGTTACTTCCATCCGAAGCTGCAGATGAAGGGCAGGTAAAAAAATATATCGCACAATCAGAAACTGTCGATATGTCCGCTGTTACAGGCTACACCATTTTAAAACATTCTATAGACGCAAGAGGAAAACAGCCCTGGATCAATTTATCTGTCAATGCCTTTATCCGGGAGCCTTACAAGCATCGTGAATTATTGCCATTTGATTTCAAAAAGGTAGCCCACGCACAAAAAAAAGTAATTGTGATCGGGTCAGGCCCTGCCGGTTTATTTGCGGCTCTCCGTTTAATTGAATATGGTATCAAACCCATCATTCTTGAACGAGGTAAAGATGTAAAAGCAAGGCGCAGGGACCTTGCTCTCTTGAATAAAGAAGGTGTTATAAACCCGGAAAGCAATTATTGCTTTGGCGAAGGCGGCGCCGGCACCTACAGTGACGGGAAATTATATACCCGCAGTTCAAAAAGAGGAGACATTCAACGCATACTCAGCTTATTTGTTCATTTTGGAGCAGAAGATAAAATTCTTTATGAATCTCATCCGCATATTGGCACCAACAAATTGCCGCAGATCATCACGGCCATGCGCAAAACAATTTCAGAGTGCGGTGGTGAAATATGGTTTGAAAAAAAAGTGACTGACTTTACTATAAAAGACGAAAAAATACGCGGCGTAACAACCAGTGATGGATCATCGTTCGAAGCCGATGCCGTAATACTTGCTACCGGGCATTCCGCGAGAGATATTTTTCAATTACTTTTTTCGAAAAAAATATTGATTGAAGCAAAGCCCTTCGCCCTGGGGGTAAGAGTAGAACATCCGCAATCCCTGATCGATAATTTACAATATCATTGCTCCCCACGGGGAAATTTTTTGCCCCCAGCTTCTTATAGCCTGGTTCAACAGATAGAAGGTAAAGGAGTATTTTCGTTTTGTATGTGTCCTGGTGGCATTATTGCACCGGCGGCTACCGGGGTGGGAGAATTAGTCGTAAATGGCTGGTCGCCTTCCAAACGTAATAATCCCTATGCCAACAGTGGCATTGTGGCAGAAATCCAGGACCACGACTTACTGGACTTAAATAATTTTGAAGAGATATGCGGCGAAAACAAAAAGGCGCTGAAAACAGAACTGCGCATGATGTATTTTCAGCAATGGGTGGAAAGAAAAGCCTTTTCCGCAGGCGGAGGCAAATTTGTAGCGCCTGCGCAACGTTTGGTAGATTTTACAGAGAATAAACTGTCTTCCACCTTGCCGGATTGTTCTTATTTACCCGGACTTCATTCCGGCCTTTTAAAAGAAGTATTACCCCATTCTATTCATAAGAACCTGCAGCAGGCTTTTAAAGAATTTGGCAAAAAAATGAAGGGCTATTATACCAATGATGCGGTGATAGTTGCTACTGAATCCCGCACATCTTCCCCCGTAAGGATTCCAAGAGATAAGAATAGCCTCCAACACCCTCAAATCAAAAACCTTTACCCCTGTGGTGAAGGCGCCGGTTATGCCGGCGGAATTGTAAGTGCTGCGATGGATGGGGAGCGAGTGGCTACTGCGGTTAGTTCCGTGTAGTAGGCCGGAAGTTTGAAAGTTCACGAATCTCGAAGTTCAGGTGTATCGAAGTTCAGGAGTTTAGAAGTTCATTAGTTTAACGGTGCTGCCTGCTTTTTAGATTCTGTTTTGGAGCCCCGCTTTCTGAACTTCTAAACTCTTAAACTCCGCTTCTCTAAACTCCTAAACTTCCGTTGGATCTGTGCCGCGGCAGATATCTGGCCCGGGGGCATTCCTTACAATAGAATCCCTGTTAAAATAAAAAAAAAGCCGCATCGCTTTGGGAAGCTGGTAAATAGCTAATTGGTTAATCGTACGATGAACCAGGTAGCCCCAACTACAGCAAAAAAATATGACTGCTGATATAATTAAACCTCCCGGTGACTATAGCATTGGCGTTAAGCTAATTTCCAGTTTGTTGTGTGCTATCAAAGGAGCAGCGATATGGCGTTGAAGTCACAGGTACCTAAACCTCATCAGAGAACCGTCCGGAAAACAGCCTATCCCGATTTTTTTCGCATAGGCGTCAAGATAATTTTCCAGTTTGTTGTGTGCTATCAAGGGAGCAGCGATATAGCGCTGAAATCACAATATCGCTCCAACCCCATCTGCCCTGTGTTCCAGCGGAACACTTTGTGGGTAGAAAAATAAGATGAAGGGATGCGGCGTTCCAGCGGAACGCATTGTGCGCTTCGGTCTGTTGCATGTCTCCCGGTTATATGTACCCTAAACCTGGAAAG
>JAOQAL010000728.1 GCA_025963615.1 Chitinophagaceae bacterium
ACTCTCAAACCAATGGTCACAGCACGCGGTGCAGATAATGTGTATGGATAATCGGGATCAAGATCCTCTTTATTGGCCCTCCATAAAATGCCCGGGTTGGCCACATGGATATAGACCTGGGCAGTTCCGAAACCAGGCCCTTTTTGAACCGGCCGTTTCAACGTATAGCCGGCGTTAATATATCGCAGCCTGATATTGTCACCTTTAAGCACATTTGCTTCAGCATAAGCAAAAAAATTATCTCTCGCATTGAACTGGGGATAGTCGCTGTACACGAGAGCAGGAATGGTGGTTTTTAGCTCATCGCCCGGCTGCTGCCATCTCTTTTCATAATCACCGGTAGCAAATCCCCGGTTGATTAAGGCATCCGATGTAAATGCAGTTTTTCTGAAGTAATACCCAAAACTGTAGGAAATATTAAAGTCAATAAAAAAGCCTTTCCAGTTAAATTCGTTTATTAAAGAACCGTAGACGGTTGGACTGGCCGGGCCTGAATAAACAAGGCTTCCAGTTTCCAATCCCTTCTCCTCTGCCCCCGATGATATCAAATTATAGTCTGTACTCAGCTGTCCGTCTAAATACCCTTGCGGATCACCCGAGCTGTTGAGGCCGCCCCATTTATAGGCTGAAATAGCGTAAAGGGGATAACCAACTACAGGCGTAATACCTGGTCCCGATGCAATCAATGAATTTAAATTTTTAGATTCAGTGGTAAAATAAGCTGTGGTTTTGCTTACGGTATAATTAAATAACAGGGTGGTATACCATTTCAGGTTCCCGCCTGTATTCCTGCTTTTTAAAATTACATCCAGGCCATTCCCTTTCATATTGGCCACATTTTTCTCTACCCGGTCTGTGATCGGGAACGTGGTATAGTCAAACGCAGTAACACCATAGAGATCTTGGCCATTCTTTTGATAATAATCAATACTACCAGATACCAATTGATTAGCCAATGAAAAATCGAGCCCAAAATTTAGTTGCCTTACCTTCTCCCATCGCAGCAAGGGATTGTTTGGATTATTAATGATCATAGCGGGAAAGTTGGTAACAGGGTCCGACTGGCCGGAACCCGCAATGGGTCGTGCTGTTTTAGTAACATCAATATTACCGCTGTATCCAAGGCTGGTTCTTAATTTTAAAGTGGAAAGCCATTTGAGGCGATAAAAACGTTCCTTCGATATATTCCAGCCAGCGCCGGCAGACCATAGCGGGTTCCATTTATCGTTGGTACTAAGCCCAAACACATTCGAAGCATCTTTACGTAGGCTACCATAAAGAGTATACCGTTTTTTGAAACTATAGGAAGTGTTCCCATAAAATGATACAAATCGGTTTATATAGGTGGGTGAAATCGAAGGAGTATTTGGAATTTGTTGATAGTAACCATTCAAATTGGGATAATACTCGGCATAATTTACAATGCCGTATGACAATGGATCTTCGTTATAACCATAGAACCGGTAGCTATTACTTTTGTTGCTTATCTCCCGCAGCTCTGCACCCGCCATCATCGAAACACTGTGATCGCCAAAGTCTTCATCAAAATTTAGTTGCCCACGGAAATTCTGCGAATGGATACTTTCATCCGATTCATTCAGGATGCCTCCTTTGGGAATTATATTTTGTACTGTACCGCTGGTATAGTCTATCACCGAAAAACTGTTAATCAAGTCCCTGTTGTAAAAACTTTCGGGATCAGCCAATTGTTCTGAATTGGAATTCTGACGTTGATACTGGTAGCTTAAATTTAGCCGGAGGCTATGCAAAATATCATAGTTAAGGCCGATGTTCGCAATCGTTTCCTGCAATCGTTTAGTTATCACGTCATGCTTATAATCCGCCAGGGGATAATAACCCCAGTCTAATAACTTACCGCCTCCAACCGTATCGATATATCCTCTTCGGTACCGGTCTATGGAAAGCGCACTACCATCAATATCCGCAAATTTTAAATAAGGAACATCCCTTCCATTAACCGGGAAACTGATTTGCTTTCCACTAACAGCTTTGCTGCTTGTATAATAAGCTCCCAGGTCGAGCTGAACATTTTTGAATGGCCTATAGGTGTTACTAAACCTTAAATTCACTTTGTCAAATTCGTTTTTAAGGGCATAGGCGCTTTTATCGAATCCGCCCGAAACCAGCCAGCCAATAGTATTCCCACCGCCACGTAAACCAAGGTTGTATTGCTGGGTAATAGCTGTCTGGTAGAAATATTTATTGTATTGGTCCCGGCTATCGATGCCTTTAAGCACGTTGATCGCGGTGGCCGAATCGGTGGCGGACAATAATCCATTCCGTCTATTTAATAGCACTTCTATTGCCGGCGTGAGTGGTGGATGCTCACTGGTATTATCGATGCTGTTATCAAAATAGCCCTTATTAAAAAGCCATTGTTCGGCATCAATATAATCGCTGGAAGAGATTTGAGAAAGCGAAAAAAGGTCAGGCTTTTGAGTCACAATAAGATTGATGTTTGCATCGACTTTAAGTTTTTCATTAAGATTACCTTTCTTGGTTGTAATAACAATCACTCCATTACCAGCCCTTGCACCCCAGATAGAAGTGGCGGCGGCATCTTTTAATACGGTGATGTTCTCAACATCATTGGGGTTAATATTTTTGATATCGCCTTCATAGATAAAATTGTCTAGTACAACGAGCGGGTTAACCGGTCCGTTAATAGTGCTTAGTCCTCTTATAGAAATCGCATTGGGCCGCGCTTGCGCATCTGCCTTTCCGATATTGAATAGTAAACCGCTGGTAACGCCGTTTAATCGTTCTAAAATAGTTGTGCCTGTTTGCTGGTTCAACGTTTTATTGTCAACGGTCGCAAACGCGCCAACGGTTCTTTCCCTGGGTATGTTCTGGTAGCCGGTGCTTATAATCGTTACTTCCTCCAGTTGCTGCGGCGTTTTTTTAAGCAGGATGGTAAAGGACTGCTCATCATTATCAGCTTTCCTTATACTTTGAGTAACATGTCCCACGTAACTGACTAGTATAGTTGTATTCCCACGGGGTACGGCAAGCTGGAACTTTCCTTCATTATCACTAACAGTGGAAATGGTTGTTCCTTTAACAGTTATGGTAGCGCCGGCTAGAGGCATCAACGTCGAATCATCCCTGACAGTTCCTGTAATGAGAGTGTCTTTTAATTTCATCCCGACGGGTGCGGTTGATTGCGGCGGCGCTGGTACCACAATAATGGATTCATCCACGATGCGGTAACTGAAAGGTTGCTCCAGGAATAGCAGGTTTAATACGTTGGAAAGGCGTTCCTTCTCCACTGCAATGGTAATCGGCTTTGCATTTTTCACCAGGCTGTTATCATAAATAACCCGGTAAGAAGTTTGGTGCTTGATTTCTAAAAAGGCGTTTTCGATCTTTGCATTGTTTAGATGCAGGGACACGAATACAGAATCTGGTCTGTTAGCATTCCCCTGCGAATAGATCAGCGTTAGCGGTAGGAGTAACAGGAATACCATAAATTTATTTCCACTTTGGCAAAAAAATTTCCTGACCCTGCAGGGCTGCAGTGTTTGACTAATCATAACAGTTGTAGTGTTTGGTTAAAAAAAACTTCGTTTATGGAGTCTGTGGTAAAACGAGTATCACGTTATCTTTGATTTTAAATTTTGCGATGCCGGTAAGTTCCATCATCTGCAACAGTTTACTCACGGGAACATTTCTTTTAATTTCACCGGTAAAGAACTTTTGTTCTTTGAATCCTTGGTCATATTCAATACTTACATCGTACCACCGGGCTAACTGTTTCATTACTTCAGATAAAGATTTACCATTGAAAAGAAACAATCCCTGGTGCCACGCTGTTACTGTTTCTACATCCGCTATAGCTATAGTAGAGGTTGCCTGGCCGGTTGTGATTTGTTCGCCCGGTCGCAGGGTGCTTGTTTTATTCAGCGCCTTAACCCTTACAGTGCCTTCCACCAAAGTAGTTTCAGTACCAATTTCACCATCGGCATAACTATTTACATTGAATGCCGTACCCACAGCCTGTACATCCATGTGCGGGGCCAATACAATAAATGGTTTTTCCTTATTCTTAGCTATTTCAAAATAGGCCTCACCTTCAGTAAGCTCCACTTTTCGTTCGTTCCCGGTAAACTGTACCGGATAGCGTAAGGTTGTTGCAGCATTCATCCACACCTTGGTTCCATCTTCCAGTGTCGCGGTGTATTGACCACCGTTAGGAACATGTATTGTATTCCAGGCCTCCGTATTGACGGCTGTTCCTTTTTCATACACTATTCCGCCTTCGGCAGTCAGCTGTATACGGTTACCATTATCTGCCAACATACTGTCCCGGCCAGCCGACAATATGATCGTAGTTCCATCACTCAATACCAGTTGCGCTTGTGGGGTTCCAGGAAGTGCATCCGCTCCATAGCGGCTTGTGAGACTCTCCTTCACGGGAGACCTGCCCTTTGAATGGTAAAAGATCTGCCAGGCGCCGAACACGATAATAAGAATGGCTGCCGCTGCTCTCCACCAGCCCTTCCGGTTTTGCTTCCTGTTTTTAAGGCTATTGGCCGTCATCTTATCCTGAAGGCGCTGCCAGCCCAATTCTGTATTGGATCCTTCAAACTTTTGGATACTACGCTCGACAGTTTCTGCAGCACACAGTTCATTAAAAAGTTTTTGATTTTGCTCATTAGTGGATAACCATTTTTCCAGTTCAATTGTCTCCGCTTCCGATAGTTCCCCTTTTAGGTATTTCATTATCAGTGAAGCAGCGGCAAAACTGTTAATTTGTTTAGCCATTAATTTTAGTTAAATAGTTCCTTCTTCTGTCTTGAAAATAGCAGTGTATGAGAGGAAGACGACAAAAAACCATGATCGTCTAATGAAGTTGCTCATTAGTAATAAAAAAAAGAAATAACAGGAATAAATCCGTTCCTAATTTCTTTTTCAGCGCCTTGATGCCATGTGCTTTGTGATTCCTTACGGTGCTGATGGCGACACCGAGATGGGTAGATATCTTTTTAAAATTCCAACCTTCCCTGTAAACCAATTCCATTACTTTCCTGCATTCGGGAGGTAGTGTCTGCAAGGCCGCATATATTTCACCGAGTACTTCCGCCCGGGTCATTTCATTCAATACAAAGTCTCCCGATTCTCCTTGCAGCAAGTAGTTTAACTGCCCCTGTTTCAGAAGTTTGCGGCGGCGTAGTTTTATCAGGTCGTAACAAGCGTTCCTGACAGAAATATAAAGGACCGCCTTGATGCTCCGGTATTTATTAAAATCATTTTCCTTATTCCACAATTTTATAAAAACATCTTCCACGAGATCCTCTGCCGCAAATTTGTCGTTCACCAGTCTATTGGCAAAAAAACATAAGGCAGCATAGTATTGGTCAAATATCCCTTTGAATGTAACTTGATCTCCGTCTGCAATTTTATCTACGCGGGATGTGGTATGCTTATCGCTTAAATGCATATTAATCTCCTTCAAATAGGTGTAAATAAACCTTCGATAGGTAAAAAAATATTTTCGACCAACTGAAATTACCTATTATTTAGGTAATATTCTGCATCATATATATATTACTACCTATTACTTGAATATATTTTACTGAATATCAGTTATTTAAGCATTTTTATCTTTAGCCAAAAGAAGGCAATGGGTGACGTAAAATACAACCGGATAAAAATTATTCTTGTGGAGTTTAATCTAAGTCAGCTTGAATTTGCTGCAATTTTGAAAGTAGATAAAAACACAGTTACCCGGTGGTGCAAAAACCATAATCAACCTTCTCTAATCCAATTGCGCGAGATTGCTGAATTTTTCCGGATTGACGTCAGGCAACTGGTTGAACCTACTGAATGGTCCGGCCAGCGCGGGCCTTCTGGTTTTGACCTGTTTAAAGAACAGCGCAGGAAACAGAAAGAAATGCTGGCCTTTAAAAAGAAGGCTGATGCAAAAAAAGCCAAAAGAAAAAAATAGTTAGCGGCAACCCGGTTTATCTTTTAAGCTTATTTCTTTATCCATGAAATATAGTAACCAAGCTATCCTCCACTACCTTAACCCTTGCCGAACGGTAAAAATTTTCAACTCACTGTTACTACCGGCGATGAGCTGATTTATAAAAAATAGGAGCAGGATACAACTCATTTAATATGTAACTCAACTAAAAGTTCCATCTTTGTCCCTGTTCCTCCTTCCTGTAATGACTTGGCAATAGCATTAGTAGTGTATACAAAAGCTATTCACCAGGAAATTACAACATCATGAAATCATTAATTATAATGCTGGCAATCATTTGCCAGGCAACTGCTTCTTTCAGTCAAAAAGAACCAGTTTTTGTTATTCGCCCGCTAACGGTTGGGGATACAATCCCGGATATAGCGTTTAGCGATATTATTAACTATCATTCCCGCACTGCAAGACTCTCAGACTTCAGGGGCAAACTGACGATTCTCGATATGTGGAGCACCTGGTGCACGTCCTGCATTGCTGCATTTCCAAAGATGCAAAAACTACAAGACAGGTTTTCGGATACCATCCAGATCTTATTGGTTAATCCTTATGATTCAATCTATGATTCTGATAAAAAAATAAAAGCAATACTAAGCAAATTCAAGGAACGCACGGGGATTTCATTTACTATGCCGGTACCCGTGCATGATACTATCCTGAATTATTTTTTTCCGCATGCATCAGTCCCTCATATCGTCCTGATCGATAAAAATGGCATAGTAATAGGTATTACCAATCCCGGTTTTCTTACAGAGGAAAACATCAACTCAATTTTAGCGGGCAAAAAAACCCATGTCCCCACCAAGAATGATTGGGCATACGATCGGGCAACTCCTTTATTTGTGAATGGAAACGGCGGAGATGGAAATAATTTTTTGTATCGCTCGATTATTTCGTCTAATAAGGAAGGAATAGGCAGCTATTTCGGTTCTACTGTTGAACCCAATGGGAAATCATCGAGGTACTCTGCTATAAACTGTCCTTTATGGACGATGTTTCAGATTGCCTACCCCGAAATTTTGAAATATCCGTCCAACCGGACTTTTCTTGAACTTAAAGATCCTTCGGATTTTAAAATAAGTGAAAGCAATCCAGCAAAACCCGACAATAGCTATTGCTACGAACTTATAGCGCCGCGTGTTTCGGTGGAGCGGATGATGGAGTATATGAAGGAAGATTTGGCCAGGAATTTCAATGCCATCGCAAAAAATGAACATCGAATTATAACCTGTTATCTTTTAAAGACCAACGCCAATATCCATAAATCAATTGCAAAAAGCGGCCTGGCTGAGAAGGATGTTGAAAAAATTTCCCTAAAAAAATTTATTCATAATATGCCGGTCACTTTTTTAACTGAACTGTTGAATTCCATTTTTGTTCATCCTGTTATTGACGAAACGGGGCTGAAAGAGAATATAAATATTGACCTGCCTTTTGACATCTATAGTTATGATTTAAAAAAATGGCAGGCCCTCTTATCAAAAAATGGATTTTCGTTAACAGAGACCAAACGAAAATTAGAAGTAGCAGTGATTACAGATAGCTATTGACGCAGAAGATTTATAGTGAAAGAAAAAGTTTTCCTCAATGCCCGGTTTTTTTCGTCAGCCCGGGGTCTTGCCCGCCCTTTGCGTGAAATCCGGCAGAGATATGGAGAAAGTAAAGATCGATTCTTAACAATTCATCTCTTTGCTTCTTGGCGCCCTTTGCGTGAAATCTCTTTGCGTTCTTTGCTCCTTGGCGCCCTTTGCGTGAAATCTCTTTGCGTCCTTTGCTTCTTTGCGTCCTTTGCGTGAAATCCGGAAAGGGTGGCCTCACCCCAACTGCTGCCTTATAAAGGCCAGGCCATTAGTTGCAATATCCCAGGGCTTTGAATATTCCCGCCACACATTAATAGCATTTGCAAAATCGGGATCATTACGGGAAAAAGCTTCAATCGTCAACCAGCCACCATAATTTATTTCCGCCAGGGCAGAAAAAGTCTCTTCCCATTGCACATGCCCATCACCGGGAGTCCCCCGGTCATTCTCACTGATATGTACATGCGCGAGCACCGGCGCTACCATCCGGATGGCATCTCCATTTTTCTTCTCTTCTATATTTGCATGATGCGTATCATACATAGCCCTTACATTGGGATGCGCTACCCTGTTCACCAGCCCGGTCAACTGTTCCATCGTATTGCATAAATAACATTCAAAACGATTTACCGCTTCCAACGCCAATACAATACCAGCCTGGGCTGCATAGTCTCCCGCAGCATATAATACATCCGCGCTCCATTGATATTCCTGTTCCTCTGGCGCATGCTGCGCGAATACTCCATGCGCCGAGTGAAATGGCCCGGCAAGTACCGTAACTTTCATAGCCTGTGCCCGGTCAATGGTCCATTTCATGCGTTCAAGACTTTTGGCTCGCACCGCAGCATCGGAACTCACGGGATTTTCATCTTTCCCCACAACAAAAACAGCCGTTGTCTCCAGGCCGATATTGGCTGCATGATCACCAAACCGCTGGTAGGCTTTTTCATCCGGTGAACCGATCAGGCATTCTACACCATCATAGCCGATCTTCTTCAATCGATCTAGTACCGGGAATAATTCGTCAGACACAGAGGCCGACCAGACCAATGTATTAAATCCTATCTTATTCATGTTTTACTTATTGAATGATTGTTTTAATAAAAAATTATGATCCAGCCCGAAAAATACTGACAAGGATTTAAAAAGTTTTAGCAACATTCCAGGCATCGATTCGATTATTGAAATCAAGGTTGCCGGTACGGCACTTTAATATCCATTTTGCCTGCCCACTTCTCCGGTACCGGTTTGCCGGCAGCCCAGTGAATTGCATTGATGACAAGATGCTGAAATGGTTCCAGCCTGAAATCCTCAGGATGTCCCAGGGTGGTCATAAAAAATTTAGCTCCATATGAATTTTTTCCCGTCCAGGCTACCGGGTTATCAAAAGCATCCGGGCTGTTCGGATTTACAGAGTGCCCCATCAGCAAAGCAGTAGAACCTTTAGAAGGATAATCAGGCAACACTTTATACAACCAGGACCGCGCATGAAAATTATTTCCCACCCCGGTAAGTATTGGATTTTCTGCTTCCGCCGGAATGATGGTTACATCCGTGGACGATTCATGACCATAATGCGTATGGTTGGCTTTGCCCCCCCAACCCGGTGGCGCATTAAAAGCCAATTCGCCAAAGGCATTCCATTTCTCCAATGGATGACCCTTAGGATAATTAAAAGCATGAGTAGTCGTGCGAAAACCAACCAGCGGTTTCCCGGTTTTTAAATAATCTTCAATGTATTGGATCTGTTCGGCCGGCAGCCGGCGCCAGCGAAGAAAAAAAACCGCCACATCCGCTTCTTTCAATGCCTCCAATCCGGGAATGTTTTCTTCTGCATTGTGGTCTGGAAAAGCCTTAAGCACTTTGGTACGAAATCCATAATTTTTTTCCAGTTCCGCAGCTACCAGGGGCAGGGTTTCTTCACCACTGTATTCATGATCACCGGTTACAAATACAATCAGTGGCTTTTTTGTTTGTGCCTTCACGTTAGCCGGTAAACATCCAACAACTATCCATTGGATTAACAGGAGCAGGAAACACAGTGGCTTTATTCTTTTTAAATTTTCCATGTAATTATAATAAATGAGTTGACGAAATTTAAACTATTCAATTAAACATAACCCGGCTTATTTTTTACTGGGTGGATGATCGTTGAGTAACTCGGCCGCGGTATAAAATCCGGTTTTGTCCTTAGTAGCCTCCCGCACCGCCTTCACTTTTTCAGGGGAAACGGCGGTGCCTGCATTCCCAAAGGAATTTCGTACATAGGTTAACACGGCTGCTACCTGTTCATCATTGAGCATTCCACCAAAAGGCGTCATGGGTACTGAACCGGAATATTTTTTCCCACTCACTTCAATAGGTCCGTAAATACCCTTCAATACCAGTTTAATCAGTCGCTCATCGCTGCCATGTAGCCATTCAGGATCTGTCAACGGCGGAAAGTTTGACGCTTCAAGTCCCTTTCCATCGGGTTGATGGCAGGTTTTACAAAAGCCTTCTTTTAAAAAAATTTCTTTGCCTGCAAGGAATACATTCTTAGTAACTCCCTTGGGAATGACTTCAACCGGTTCTTCATTTTTCTCTATCACACCGAGGCCATTCAGATGCGCCAACGATGTTTCATGCGCTGCAAACATCCAGTCGTCTAAAGGTTTTTTAGCAGCCTCCAGCTCTATCGATAGTCCTTGATCCTTGTCCAGCCACGAAGCTGCCACGATCGCCTCCAGTCTCACCCGGCCATGAATATCTTTTGCCGCTTCCATTAATAAACTCGCCTGGTCAGTTACCTGGTGACCGGTAAAGCGAACCACTTCCACAGCGGCTGCCCGCACCCGGTAGTCTTTGGCTTTTAGCAGTTGGCGAAGAAGGTTTTGATCTACCTGGTCCATCCCCCAGCTCACCCATAAAGCCTCCAGCAGGTAATGCTCATATTCAGGTGATGTTTTGTCCAACCCAGCAATCCAGTTGGCAAGATGGGGCAATACTTCCGTTGCCCGATGTGCCCGGATTTCTCTGCGCGTTCGATAGCGGGTCCTGTATTCCGGAAGCTTAAGATTCTCCAATAATTCATCAATGGTTGCACCAGCTATCTTAGCCGGAACTACCAGGGGACGCGATGGATAAGTGATACGATAGATGCGGCCATGCTGATGGTCCCGCAATGGATCCCTGGCGTTGTGCTGCATATGACCAATCAGTACATTATGCCAATCGGCCACATAGAGTGAGCCATCCGGGGCAAATTCAAGATCGACCGGGCGAAAATTCAAATCAGACGATTGCAGCAGGTCTTGCCGGTGTTTACTGGTATAGCCAGTACCGCTGTCTTTAATACTATGTTCCTTGGTTCCTAAAAAACCAATGGTATTGTTGATCAGCATATCACCCTGCACCTCGTCCGGAAAATGCCGGCTCGAAACAAATTCCAGTCCGGACGTCGGCCGCACCAGGTGCGCTTCTTCAATCAGGTTGGGTGATTTAGGCGTGTATTCACCATACCTTGGTTTCACGGTTCCCGGCATCATCCAGCTTACATCCGGGCTGGATGTCTCTGCATAAAAAACCTGCCCCCATTTGTCGAAAGCAATACCCCAGGGGTTAGGAATAGAAAGTTGGGCGATGCGGTCCAGTTTACGCCGGTTAATATCGTACCGGAAAAAGCCGCCGTTAGTTCCCCGAACCGGGCCATAAGAAGTTTCAATATCATTCAAAAGGAACACACCCTGGCCCATGTAGATAGCGCCTGACGGATCGGTCGTGTAGGCATGGTGCGCATGATGGGTATCGTGATCATCAAAGCCACTCAGTAAAATTTCTTTGGAATCGGCTTTGTCATCTCCATTCGTATCCTTCAGCAATACGAAATTGGTGCCTTGCGAAAGGTACACACCTTCCGGTGCAAACTCAAAACCCAGCGGAAGATGCAGCCCATCCGCGAACGTCGTTTGCTTATCTGCTTTGCCATCGCCATCCGTATCTTCCAGGATCAGTAATTTATCGTTGGGCTTTTTATCGCCGGGTCGCCAGTGCGGGTAGGTAGGCATAACGGCCACCCATAGCCGCCCCTTATTATCAAAGGAGATCTGAACTGGCTTTGCCAGGTCAGGGAACTCCTTTTCCGATGCAAACAGGTCAATTTTATACCCCGGCGCCATGTTGAATTTCGACAAGGCCTCTTGTCCTGAAAGGTATCGAAGG
>JAOQAL010000752.1 GCA_025963615.1 Chitinophagaceae bacterium
AGTAAGTAGGGAAAATGATACCGGATCTCACCGATACTATTATAAATTAAAGCCGTTGCAACCAAAGGCGTTACGGCGTACCCAACCCGGGAAAAAACCTGGACAAAGTTAATCCGTTGATGGGCGCCTTCCGGATCACCGAGCATGGCCGCGAAAGGATTTGCTGCCACGTTAATAATAGTAAGCCCTGTTGATATGACAAAAATGGCGATCAACACGAATGGATATGAATCAAAATATTTTGCAGGAATAAAAAGCACACATCCTATGGCGCAGGTGAACACGGCCACTAACAGGCTGACTTTATATCCATATTTATGAATCATCCAGGCAATAGGAATCGGAAAAATAATATACGTCAGGTAAAATGAAAACTGGATCATGGTTGCCTGGGTATAATTCAATTTGAAATGTGTGATGAGCGAAGGCAACAAAATATCGTTCATGCAAAACAAAGCGCCGACCATCAGAAACATTAAGGAAAGTAAAAGCAGTGGCTTATATTGGTGTTTCATGAATCATTGCCTGTTTTAAGTGGATGTATCGTATTCATTTCGAGTATGTTTTTAAATAGCAACTCCGGCTTTAAGATACGGATGATCGCTGAAAAGATGCAAAGTAAAATCCACTTAAAATAAATGACAACTATCCTGCGCTGTCCTGCTTTCCTGATAAGAACTGCATTGATCAGTATTTCTTAGTAATCTTTATATAAACCACGCATACAATAGCGGATATTGCGTCAAGCGTTTTTGCCATCGCCCCATGCCGCAGGGTCGGCAGCCAATAACCAGTTCCGGCAGTTGCAGCTAAAATAAAATGCCGGGAGATCATGAGCGTTTATGACGTAAATTGAAAGTGAAAGCAAAAGGGCAATATAACACAACTCACGTAATAGTTCTATGGATACAAAAACAAAAAGTCATTGGGAAACAGTATATGAGACTAAAAGTCCTGAGCAGTTAAGCTGGACACAGGAAATCCCAAAGACTTCATTAGCGCTACTGCGTTCTTTAGGCCTGAAAAAAAACGCAAAAATCATAGACATTGGTGGCGGAGACAGCAAATTTGCAGACTTTTTACTTGACGAAGGTTTTGAAAATATTACCGTGCTGGATATTTCAGCCAAAGCCCTCGATAAGGCAAAACTGCGGTTGGGTGACAAAGCACAAAAAATAAGTTGGGTCGCCAGCGACATTACTGAATTTAAGCCCGCCACAACATTTGATATCTGGCACGACAGGGCAACTTTTCATTTTCTAACAGACAGCGACCAAATTGCAAAGTATACGGAGACCGCCAGAAATTTCGTTTCAGGTTACCTGATAATTGGTACATTTTCAGACGACGGCCCAACAAAGTGTAGCGGACTTCAAATCAGGCAATACAATGAAGAAACCCTCGCAAAAGAATTGGAAAACGGTTTTGATAAAATGAGTTGCCTGACAGAAGACCATATCACACCATTTGGCACGACACAGAATTTTTTGTTTTGTAGTTTCAAACGGCAGTAAACTGATCAAATTATTATGGAACTGTGGGAAGTTACTATTTCAACTCACAATCAATTTACCAACCACTTTTGTACTGCTGGCATAAATACCTGTTAATAAAACGGGGTTTACCTGTAGCAGGAAACGCATATCACTTTAACTTTCTATCTTTGTAATATAACGATAGGATCAGTTTCTTGATACTGATTTGGTAAAATAAGGCCCCCCATTCACTCCAGGATTAAACCTTAGTATCACAAAAATAAATTACTCATTTATTTTTTACGTGTCGCGTTTTACGTTGTAAAAATTTTTAAACTATGGAAGAAATAGAAGTTCCTACTGAACACCTGCATGAAGCAATCCAGGAGAAAGCCGGGGAAGCCGCAAAAGAAAACGAAAGCAACTGGGTAATGTATGTGGCTATTTCAACAGCATTAGTGGCCGTATTTGCAGCTATGGCCGCTTTATTTGCGGGGCATCATTCCAATGAAGCCTTGATAGAACAGATAAAAGCATCTGACCAATGGGCTTACTACCAGGCCAAAGGAATTAAGGCGGATATAAAAGCCCTTGCTGTTAACGGTAACAGCGATAGCATGGAAAAATACAAAAAAGAACAAGCAGACATCAAGGAACAGGCTGAAGCCGAAGAAAAATTATCAGCCTTTCATCTATCACAACATGTGACATTGGCAAGATCAGTTACCCTGTTCCAGATTGCGATTGCTATTTCCGCGATTTCTATTTTAACCCGGAAAAAATTACTTTGGTATATTGGGTTACTTTTTTCATTAGGCGGCATTATCTTTTTCCTGTTGGGAATGTTGTGAGGGACGGGACTACTTTTTTCCATAAAAAAAGGAGCATAAATAATTTCTATCCCTAAAACGAGCTTTCAACTTTTCTTTCTTTTTTCTCTTAAGTAACCCGGACAACCTGCGTGGTCACGCACTCTGAAATGTCTAAGAAATGACTTGGCTTCGCAGGGTACCGGGAGTGATAAAATTCAATTTTGGAACACCAAGGCACCGGGGCAGTAGAGACCCGGAGGAACGATTAGAAACTATCATTATTGCTATATGGTGGTTTTTACAATGAACCGTAGCGGGTCATAAAAGAATAGAATGCCGATAGCTATCGGCAGCATTAAACAAGCTATGACTGAAATACATCACTTATTTGCAGACATAACATATTGCGCAGTGGAAACACAAAGCGAACAACCGATGAAGTCAACATCAAAGTCATTTTTTTGAGAAACCGCGGTGAGGATTGTATATTTAATTGTTGGACGTAATTAAAACTGACTGCAAATCGCGTCTTAACATGCGTAAGAAAGCGGTGGGCATGGAATGTTTCGGCTAATCATCGTCAACTTTTATGAAGACAATAGTTTACATAGGTACCAGTCTGGATGGTTTTATTGCAAGACAAGACGGGGGTATTGACTGGTTGGTCCGGTTGGCGGATGACGAGGCGATGGAAAGTTATAAAGAATTCATTGGCAGGATTGACGCGATCGTAACTGGAAGGGGCACTTTTGAAAAAGTATTAACTTTCCCTTCGTGGCCTTATGAGAAGAAAGTGTTTGTATTAAGCAACAGCATTAAGCAGGTTCCGGAGATCTTAAAAGAGAAAGTAACCATTCTCTCAATGAAGCCGGGGGAATTGTTAAGTTATCTTTCCGGCGAAGGCTTTTCGTGTATCTATATTGACGGAGGAAAAGTGATACAAGATTTTTTAAAAGAAGACCTCATCGATGAACTCATTATTTCAAAGGCGCCCGTGCTTATAGGAAGCGGAATTCCGTTATTCGGTTATCTTGACAGGGATATTCAATTCAACCATATACGAACCAGGGTACATTCCAATGGGCTAGTGAGGAGTTATTATGAAAGAAAAAGAGAGTGAAAATTTTGATACCTGATCAGAGCGGGATGATTAAATAGGTTATCGCAACAGATAGAATACCTGATCAAACCGGGACGGTCAGATCGGGTGCTATCCGCGCAACCGGAAAAGAATTATGACCAATAACAAAATAATTTTTGTAACAGGTGCAACCGGCAATCAGGGTGGGGCGGTTGCAAGAAATTTATTGAAGCAGGGCTTTACCGTAAAAGCACTTACAAGGGATATCCATTCAGATAAAGCATTGAATTTAAAAAAGCTGAACATCGAGGTTGTAAAAGGCGATTTAAATGATGCCGGTACTTACCTGGGATATTTGAAGGATGTATATGGAGTATTCAGCGTTCAAACTTTCGAAAATGGAGTTGAAAAAGAAATTCGCCAGGGAATTACACTGGCTACCCTTGCCAAAGAGTCTGGAGTAAAACATTTTTTGTATTCTTCGGTCGCTGCGGCTCATCTAAACACCGGCGTTCCACATATGGACAGCAAGTTCAAAATTGAAAACCATACCCGGCAAGCAGGTTTACCGTTTACCATTATACGACCTGTATCTCTCTTTGAAAATTTCCTGATACCCCAGGTAAAAAAAGGCATACTGAAAGGAAAACTTATACAACCCGTTAACAAGGATACCCTCCTGCAGTACATCGCGGCGGAGGATATTGGCAAAGCTGCAACAGGGATATTTCAGAACAGTGATAAGTGGCTGGGTAAAACGATTACACTTGCAACAGAACAATTAAGCGCCTGGGAAGTAGCAGACCTATTTTCAACGGTACTCAACAAAAAAACCGAATACAGGAAATTACCAGCGTTGGTGACCAGGATCTTTTTGGGAAAAAATGTATATAAAATGTTTAAGTGGATGGATGAAAAAAGTCATTTTCTGAAAGAAGATATTGAATCAACGCGGCAGGAGTTTCCGGATCTGATAAGTCTTAAAAGCTGGATAAAGATGAATTTCAAATCATACTAATTTTCAAAAAATATGATGGTATTACTCATTTATGGTGTTTACACATTTCTTGCTGCCTATAATGCAGGCAGCATGACCACCTTGCAAATACAGCATTATGGCATTTACCCGTTTGTAGGCAAAGAAAATTTTAAAAGCTACATGAATGCCAATAACAAAGCGGCTCTTATTCCGGCCATCCTGCCTGGCATGTTCATGCTCATCTTAAGTATCCTTTTGTTGTTTACCCGACCGCCTTTTATGACGACGTTTGAAGCTTTCGCTTCCTTCGCTTTAAACATTATAGCATTTATTTCAACTTTCCGGTGGCAGCGAAAACTTCAATCGGACATGGCACGCTCAGGATATGATGAATCAAAAATAAAACTGCTGGTTTCAACCAATTGGATACGAACCATTGCGTTTCTCCTGCTCAGCATGTTGACCATTTCGCTTTTACTAATGGCCGTAAAATAAGCCGGAAACCAATCCGGTAATAACACTTCATAACATCATTATTTAAGATGAAGTTTACTTTATGAACATGTAGTATCTTCCACGGACGTTTACAGAAAACCTATTGCCACGTAAATAATAACAAGTGAAATTTTATTGAACAATGAACCTGACCATGAAATATGCAATGAACTGTATCAAAAAAGTATTTACAGGCTTCGCCTTTTCCGTATCGCCCTTGCTGTTACTGGCCGTTGGTAACGACACCATCATGGTTAAGCAGTTTGGACTCCTGCCTGACACAAGAGAAAATGCAGTGAGGGCCGTGCAGCTGGCACTGGAATTATGTAAAACGAAGGAACGCCCGGTACTTGTATTCCCGAAAGGCCGTTACGATTTCTGGCCACAGTATAGTGTAGAAAAAGAATATTATGAATCCAACACAACCGCGATCAATCCCAAACGCTGCCCGATATGGATTAATGATTTCAACAACCTGACCATTGATGCAAACGGGTCAGACTTTATTTATCATGACAGGGTCCAGCCTTTTACAATTGACCATAGTCAGAACATCACAATAAAAAATGTCAGCATCGACTGGGACATTCCACTAACGGCACAGGCTATCGTGATGGATACTACAGCCAGCTATATTGATATACGAATTGACCCCACAGCCAACCCTTATATAATTGAAGAAGGTAAATTAGTATTCACC
>JAOQAL010000760.1 GCA_025963615.1 Chitinophagaceae bacterium
CTTTCCAACGGTCGCCCACTTTGTATAAACTGGGTAGCCGAAAATATTCCTTCCATAGTTGAGTCATGGTTCTTAGGCGAAACATCAGGGTTGGCAATCGCCGATATTTTATTAGGCAACATAAGTCCTTCCGGTAAACTGCCTATGACATTCCCACGCTCGGTGGGGCAGATACCGCTTTACTATAATCACAAACCAACATCACGGCATAATTATGTAGACGAAGCATCAACTCCATTATTTTCATTTGGGCATGGATTGAGTTATACAACTTTTGAATATTCAAACCTGCAGATAACACCTGCCCAAATACCGGTTAATGGAACAGCGACTGTAAGCGTCTCTATAAAAAATACAGGAAAGGTAGAGGCCACAGAAGTGGCGCAATTATATGTGAGAGATGTAGTGAGCAGCGTTACTACGCCGGTGATGTCGTTAAGAGGTTTCAGCCGTGTGAGTCTTAAACCCGGTGAACAGAAAGTGGTTCAATTCAAACTTGATCATGATGCTTTCTCTTTATGGAACAGGGATATGAAACAGGTAGTAGAGCCTGGCGGGTTTAAAATTATGGTTGGCAGTTCTTCAAAAGATATTAGAAAAGAAGGAACGTTGACAATACATTAAAAACATTTCAATAGAAATAAAATATCAATATGAAAATATTATTTGGTTGTGTAGCATGTCTTTTCTTTTCATTTTCATTTGCGCAAAGCAAACATGCTGCTGCATCAAAATATCCTTCTTACAAAGGTCTTATCATGGCAGGCTACCAGGGATGGTTCAGGGCTGAAGGTGATGGCGCCAACGTGGGTTTCAGCCATTATTTTCGTAACGAAGAACGTTGTGGTATAGACATGTGGCCCGATGTAAGTGAATATAAAAAAACGTATGAAACTCCTTTTAAGAACAGTGATGGCAGCCCTGCAAAATTATTCAGTTCGTATGATAAAAGCACGGTAGATCTTCATTTTAAATGGATGAAAGATTATGGGGTAGATGGTGTTTTTATACAACGTTTTTTTGGTGCCGCTAAAGAGAATAAAAAAAATAACAGCTCACTGGTTGTCTTAAAAAATGCATTGGAAGCAGCTTCTGTAAATGAAAGAGCAATTGCCGTGATGTATGATCTTTCAGGATTAAAAGCTTCCGGTGAAGATTGTTCTGCTCTTATTGAAGACTGGAAATATTTAGTGGATTCTTTAAAAGTCACTAATCAGAAAGGAACAAAAACATACCTGCAGCAAAATGGTAAACCGGTGGTAGCAATATGGGGAGTAGGTTTTCCTGACAGGCCTTATAATATTCGCAACATAGGTTTGGAAAGACTTATTGATTTTTTAAAGAATGATCCTGTATATGGCGGATGTGCTGTAATGCTGGGTGTGCCTGCTTTCTGGCGTGATCTGAATGCTGATTGCATCAATGACCCATACCTGCATGAGCTGATTAAAAAGGCAGATATTGTATTGCCCTGGACGGTGCAGCGCTTTACACCATTGCTGCATAATGAAATGGATCGTTACCGCGATGTGATGATTGGAGATATGAAGTGGTGTAAAGAAAATGGGATCGATTATGTTCCGTGTGTATGCCCTGGCTTTAGCTGGCATAACCTGAGCCGCTATGAATTTCCTGATGATGTAAAACCTTCGGGTTCCATTCCACGGCAGGGGGGACGTTTTTATTGGCAGCAATTATCTACAGCTATTTTATCCGGCGCACAAATGTTGTACGTTGCTATGTTTGATGAAGTGAATGAAGGCACAGCCATTTTCAAAGGAAGCAATACACCGCCTGTAAGTAAGTATGCACAGTTTATTGATATGGATGGTAAGCCCTCCGATCATTATTTGTGGCTTACCGGTGAAGCGGCAAAAATGCTGAGAAAACAAAAACCTCTAACAATAAAAATGCCGGAGAGATGATGCCAAAGAAATAAGTGATGTAATAAGAATTAATAATTCAAAAAAAATATTTAATGAAAAAAAATCTCCTGGTACCTGTTTATTTATTATTGTCATTATTATCTTTTTCTCAACAGTCACCATTAAAATTATGGTACGATAAACCCGCCGGTGCAGTATGGGAAGCAGCGCTACCACTTGGTAATGGAAGGCTTGCTGCTATGGTGTATGGCAATCCCGAAAAAGAAATACTAAAACTAAATGAAGCTACTATTTGGAGTGGCGCACCAAGCCGCAATGATGGTCCTGAAGCATTATCAGCTTTGCCTGAAGTAAGAAGATTAATTTTCGAAGGAAAATATTTAGACGCAAGCAAACTCGCCGCTCAGAAAATAAAGTCGAATAAAAATAATGGAATGAAATACCAGCCGGCAGGTGATTTGATTCTTGATTTTGCAGGACATGATAAATTTGAAAATTACTATCGTGAACTTGATCTGAATACTGCTGTTACAAAAACTTCATACAGCGTTAACGGAATAAAATTTACCCGTACTGTTTTTATATCGCAACCAGACCAGGTTATTGTTATGCGTATTACTTCCGGCAAGCCCGCAAGCATAACCTTTGCAGCTTCTATGGCAAGCCCTCAAAAATCTTCAGTGTCCATTAATAACATGAATGAATTGGTATTATCCGGCATAAGTGGCGATAAGGATGGAATAAAAGGTGCAGTTAAGTTTGAGGCACTGGCAAAAATAAAATCAGAGGGTGGACAAATCGATTCGGCCAATGGAAATATTACTGTTACAAAAGCTGATGCTGTTACAATTTATATTTCAATCGCCACCAATTTTATTAACTATAAAGATATTAGCGCAGATGAAAAGAAAAGTGCAGAAGATTATCTTATCAAAGCTATTCAAAAACCATATTCTGTACTGCTGAAAAAGCATGTGGCGGCTTATCAAAAATATTTTAACCGGGTAACATTAAATCTTGGTACAACAGATTCTATTAAAAATCCAACTGATACAAGGATAAAAGATTTTGCTACCGGCAACGACCCACAATTCGCTGCATTATATTTTCAGTTTGGCAGATACCTGCTTATCTCTTCATCTCAACCCGGTGGGCAGCCCGCTAATTTACAAGGCATATGGAATGATAAAATAAATCCTCCATGGGGAAGTAAGTACACCATTAATATAAATACCGAAATGAATTACTGGCCTGCTGAAGTAACCAACCTTACTGAGATGCATGAGCCGTTGGTACAAATGGTAAAAGAATTATCCGAAACAGGAAAAGAAACTGCAAGAATAATGTATGGTGCCGGTGGCTGGGCTACACATCACAACACTGACCTGTGGCGGATAACAGGGCCGGTGGATGCGGTGGTTTCAGGTATGTGGCCCATGGGCGGAGTATGGCTTAGCAGGCATGTATGGGAAAAATATCTGTATAGTGGTAACAAGCCCTATTTGCAATCTGTATATCCCGCCTTAAAAGGCGCTGCTCAATTCTGTCTTGATTTTCTTGTTGAGGAACCTGTGCATAAATGGTTAGTGATGTCACCTTCCATGTCGCCGGAAAATAGTCCCGGTGTGAACAAAGGTGTTTCTATAGCTGCTGGAGTTACAATGGATAATCAACTTGTATTTGATCTGTTTTCCAATACCATTAATGCTGCCGAAGTATT
>JAOQAL010000764.1 GCA_025963615.1 Chitinophagaceae bacterium
CTCCCGAAAATAGTTTTAAAATGCCGGATGGCTCTATAGAACAAATGACCTATGCGCCGACCATAGATATTGCCATCATAACCAGTTTCTATAATGCCTGTATTGAAACGGGGGCCCTATTGAATGATGATAAGGTATTTACAGCTTCACTTTCGCAAACATTAAAACTGTTACCGCCTATCCAGGTAAGTAAAAAATATGGAACTATACAGGAATGGATTAACGATTACGATGAAGCCGAACCTGGTCACCGTCACATGTCGCAACTGTTCGCCTTGCATCCTGCTTCATTGATTACACCGAAGACGCCTGAACTATTTGAAGCGGCTAAAAAAACAATCGAACGTCGTTTGCAAAATGGCGGCGGTCATACCGGCTGGAGCCGCGCCTGGATCATTAATTTTTATGCAAGGCTGCTGGACGGAGAAAAAGCGCTGGAGAATGTGTTGGCATTACTTAATAAATCTACCCTGATTAATTTATTCGATAATCATCCGCCATTTCAGATTGATGGAAATTTTGGTGGCGCTGCCGGCATCGCGGAAATGTTATTGCAGTCGCAGAATGGTCAGATACAATTATTACCTGCTTTGCCAAAGGCGTGGGAAAGCGGTTCCATAAAAGGTATTTGTGCAAGAGGTGGTTTTGTACTTGATATGGAATGGAAGAATGGTGAGATAACAGGCTTACGCATTTTTTCAAAATCAGGAGGCATGGCCAACATAAATTATAACGGTAAAAAGGTCATATTGAAAACTACCGTTGGTAAATGGTCTGAGTTGAATAAAGATTTTAAATGGAGTTCAAAAAGTAAATAATAAGCGCAATTATCTACAGCATAGGTGTTTGAACCCTGGATTAGATACTCCTGGTTCGATAGGAGACATGCTTTTTGTTACTTGGGTCAATTTATGCAATCGTTCTCTTGCTTTTCTTTGTGAGAAAAAAGGCGCAATAGTAATCGGGATTTTATTGTCCTGTCCTTTAGGGCAGGGATTAAATATAGTAAGCTGAATTGGCTTTAGCCTAATTCCTTCTCAAATGAAATACATGCGAAACAGTAAAGGCCGATAGATTGATTTGGCTAAAGCCGGGAGCTTTTGTTTTTCATTAAAACCCCGCCTTAAAAGGCGGGGCAATAAATATAGTAAGCTGAATTGGCTTTAGCCTAATTCCTTCTCACGGAAACCAGCACGCACGGTCGGGAATTCTTTTTTTGAATAGTCTACAGTAGTAAATAACTCCAAACCCGAAAAAGTAACTTAGGCAAAGAAGCGTTGCCGGTCATGCATCCTGCCCGAATTACTTAAGAGAAAAAAAGAAAGGAAAGAGTGTGCGGATAATAAAAGAAAACCGCGTAAAACAGGCTTCCCGGCTGTTTGTCTTCATTAGTAAGCAGAAGCTACATTTC
The DNA here is from genome assembly GCA_025963615.1 of Chitinophagaceae bacterium. Taxonomy (GTDB): domain Bacteria; phylum Bacteroidota; class Bacteroidia; order Chitinophagales; family Chitinophagaceae; genus JAFDYH01. The sequence goes on from JAOQAL010000764.1 coordinate 1,412, forward strand.
GAGTTCATTAACAATAACATCTTTTGCGCCTTTCGGGCCTGTAATCTCTAACCATGTTTCACTATCACCATTTATTGACATGTTGAATTTAAAAAAACCACAACACTGACGTTCTGTTTTAATGAAGTTGGTAATTTCATCTACTATATTATCTGTACCGGCAAATTTATAGGCAAAGCCGTTTTTTAATTCTTTCTTTTCCAGTATCTGTTTTTTCAGGCTGGCCACCACCGTTGCTTTTCTTTCCCTGAATTCAGAACTTGTGAGTTTACAGGTAAAGGCAATCGTTTTAGTCTTTTTGCAGCATTCATCTGTGCAAACGGCTTTCTTTTGAGCTGAAGCCGGATGGAATGCTGTGATAATGCCCAGGACGATGATGACTATTTTTTTCATGGGCTGAATTTACTTCTTTTTTCTCTATAGCAACAGCAAACGATTGTGTAAGTTTTCTTTCTCCGGAATTCATACCCTGCTTTAGCCTAATTTTAAGCGGGTTAAAAAAAGACTTATGAATAGAAGGATAACATGGTTACTAAGCCAGTTTTTTTTGTTTACAGTTGTTTTTTCACAAAACAAATCCACTATAAAAGAATATAAAAAAACATTCACTACCTATCCTTATTCCGATCCGGACCCGGTTCCTGATTTTAGCAAAATATATCCTTATTTCCGGTTTGATGGTTTTACCGATAAACCGCAGCAGAAAGAATGGAAAGTAGTGGAACTGGAAAATAATTATATCAAAGTAATGATCCTGCCTGAGATCGGCGGAAAGATCTGGGCGGCTATTGAAAAATCAACGAACCAACCGTTCATTTATTATAATCACTCCGTGAAATTCAGGGATGTCGCGATGCGTGGACCCTGGACGAGCGGCGGTATCGAAGCGAACTATGGCATTATAGGTCACACGCCCAACAGCGCTTCACCGGTTGATTATCTGATAAAACAAAAAGAGGATGGCAGTGTAAGTTGCTATATCGCATGGCTTGACCTTTTAACAAGAACGAATTGGAGTATTGAAATAAATCTTCCGGAAGATAAAGCGTATTTCACCACACACTCAGTCTGGTATAATAATACGGCCACAGACCAGCCGTATTATCATTGGATGAATGTGGGGATTAAAACAAAAGGGAATCTGCAATTTATTTACCCCGGAACAAAATACATCGGTCATGAGGGTGAATATGCAGATTGGCCCATCAATAAAACGAACAATAAGCATATCGATTTTTATGAACAGAATAATTTTGGTGGTTATAAGTCCTATCATGTATTCGGCAAGTATGCGGATTTTTTTGGCGCCTACTGGCATGATGATGATTTTGGGATGGCCCGTTATTCGTTACATGAAGAAAAAGCCGGAAAAAAAATATGGATCTGGGGTTTATCGCAACAGGGAATGATCTGGGAAAAACTATTAACCGATACGGATGGTCAGTATGCCGAAATACAATCCGGAAGGCTGTTTAATCAAAATGCCGAAGCCAGCACCTTGACTCCTTTTAAGCATATCAGTTTCGAACCGTATGCCACCGATGAGTGGACGGAATACTGGTATCCGGTTTTGCATACCAAAGGATTCGTAAAAGCCAACGAATATGGCGCCCTGAATACACGGGTTGAAAATGGCTGGCTGAAAATAAATTTTTCACCAGTGCAGGCAATCAATGATTTGCTCGAAATAAAAGAAAAAGGTAAAGTTATTTACAGCAAGTCGTTACAACTTTCTCCCTTAAAAACATTTGCCGATTCAATAAAAATAAGCGGGGAACCTGTTGAATTGAGGGTTACCATAGGAAAAAATAAGTTTATTTACCAGGACGCTCCCAAACAGGATGAGTTAAGCAGACCGGTAGATGCGCCGGTTGATTTTAACTGGAACAATGCCTATGGTAATTATATTGCCGGGAAAGAATTTATGGATCAGCGATTATATATAAAAGCTGACGAAAAACTGCAACAGTCATTGAAACTGGATAGTAATTTTTTGCCATCATTAAGTAAAATGGCAGAACTATACTATCATAATATGGAATACGGAAAAGCTCTATCATTGGTCAAACGCGCTTTAAGTATTGATACGCATGACGGCCCTGCTAATTATTATTACGGATTAATCAATGCTCAATTGGGGAATGTAACTGATGCAAAAGACGGCTTTGATCTCGCGGCGCTGTTGCCCGCATATCGTGCTGCCGCCTATACGGCTTTGTCAAAATTATATTTACTCGAAAAAAATTATAACCGGGGGGATATCTATGCAGGGAAAGCGCTGAATTATAATGCAGACAATATCACTGCTTATAAATTAAAAGCTATTATTTTTAGAAAAACCGGGAATAAAACGGAAGCTACCAAAGCGCTGGCAGCCATAGAAAAACTCGACCCGCTCAATCATTTTTCTACGTTTGAAAAATGGTTGTGGAGTCATGATGAAAATGATAAAAAGGACTTTACCGCAGCAATACGGAATGAGCTGGTTTATCAAACCTTTCTTGAATTATCTGCTGACTATTATAACCTGGGCTGTCCCGATGAAGCGCTCGAAATGCTGGAAATTGCACCAAGGCAGGCTTTGGTAAATTACTGGAAAGCATTCATCAATTATAAAGCGGGAAAAGGATTTGATTCTTTTATTAAGGAAGGCGACCAAAGCTCCCCGGCTTTTGTAATGCCATTCCGGTCAGAGTCGGAAGAGATGCTGAAATGGGTTATAACGCAGACGGGTAGCTGGAAACCGGAATATTACCTGGCTTTACTTTATCACGACAGGAATCGCCTGGAAGAAAGCCGGAAACTGATGAATGAAATAGGTGATCAACCGGTAGAAAGCTTTTTTTATGCAGCACGAGCGGCTATGCAAAAAGAAGATGCTGGCAGGGAAAAAGATTTATTGAAGGCAAACGAGCTGGATAAAAATGAATGGAGGTATGTAAAGAAGCTGTCCGAATTCTATTTGAGCAAACAGGAAAATGCAAAGGCTTTAACTTTTGCCGGGCCATTCTATAAAAGGCATAATACTAACTATATTATGGGCCTGGTCTACGCCAAATCTCTTTTGGCGA